>JAIRZG010000028.1 GCA_031267345.1 Zoogloeaceae bacterium | reverse complement strand
GCGTCTTCGCACGCCTTGTTGAAGTGCCAGGAAATCCAGGCTTCTTCCAGCCACGGCAGGGAAAGCAGCGCCAACACCAGCGGCGACAGCAGTGTCAGCAACACCCAGCGCCAGCGCGGGAGCCAGCGCCTCAGCAAACGCCCCAGCAGGTAAAAGACCAGAAGAATCAGCAACGAATCCCATTCGATTATTCGTCACCGCTGGAAGCTCCGTGTTTACTGGGCTGTTTCAATCTCGCTGTCGGCATACCGTCAGAAATACCGCCATACATGATTATGTGTCACTATAATACACCGTAACCAGCAGCCCAAACCACCATGATCTTTCCGGCAATGGAACGCTTTCGCAGCGTGTCGGTGTGATGTGAGAACCAAAATCCGGCAGGAGCAAAAATAATAGTAACATCGGTAACATGGCTCAACAAAATAGCCCGAAAGCCGCATGTTTATTGGGTTCTGTGCGTTTTTCAAAAAGGTAATATTTCTGTAACAAAGAAGTAATCTTGTTACTCTTCTATCTGTATCATTCATTCAAAAAAATAAACAACAAAAACAACAGCTTATAAAATATTACTCTTTGTGTTACTTCGGATTACTCTACAAAGGTAACATTCAAAACCTTTTATAATCAAAGCATTGCGGCATAATTTCCGGATCGGTTACTGATGTTACTATTTTTCGTATCCTGTGCCCATGAAAACACGTCCGGAAGCCAGTCACGGCAAGGCATACAAGGCCGCAGAGAATAGAGTAATGCCCGCGCGTAGCCTTGTTTCCAGGCTTGCTCTCCTTGTGTGTCCCAGCCGCCTACCGCAGATAGCAGAAATTGATCTCACTACAGCGGGCAGGCGTGGTGGGGGTTCGACGGCGCGCGGGGGGATTTTCAGGGGGTGATCCAGAGGACTTCCGTGGATTTTCGGACGCCGTTGCTACGGGCGTAGTGCGACTTTTCCAGGCGTGTCCAGTCCTTTAGCATGTCATCGTACAGGCCGCTCGGATAGCCCGCGACCATTGCCCTGCCTTTGATCGCATTGAGCCGGGTCAGCAGTTCGATGTGCTGTGCTTCCGTCATTTCGCAGCGGTACTTTGCGCTCGGATTGCGGGTCGATGGCAGGTAAGGCGGATCGACAAAGAACAGGGTTCCGGGGGTGTCGTGGGTGTCTATCACCTTGAAGGCATCCCGGTTTTCAAGCACGATGTGTTTCAGGCGGCGGGTAACATGCACCAGAGCGCGAGGGTAGTTGCGCCAACTCCTCACGCCGCTGGCGTCGGTCGATGCAAAACCGCCTATCTTGCCGGGATTGAATAGCGCGCTGTGATGAATGCTCATGTACGCCCGGACAAGCGCGCGCTGGGCGCGGACAACGGGTTCTGTTGAAGCGGTGAAGGCTTCCCGATACTGCTCGCGCGCCCAAGGCGTGCGCTTCAGCATCCGCGCCAGCCGCTGGCACTGCTCGCTGGATTGCAGCACCTTGAAAATGCCGTAAATTTCGCTGTCCAGATCGTTATAAACCTCAAATTTTGCAGGGGGTTTTCTGAGCAGCACGGATGCTCCGCCGCCGAAGGGTTCAACGTAGATTTCGTGGTTTGGCATGTTTTCGATCACCCACGGGGCAATCGCCCACTTGCCGCCGAAATAGCGGATGGCGGAACGGGTTACGGATTTATTGACAGGGTCTCCATAAGCACGACGCGCGGGGACGTTCGGGTTCGGAAGCTCATGGCCTGCTTGAAAATGGTTCATCGTTTTACAACGATGGCGCCTGATGACGAAGGTAATCAAAACCCCTTCGCCCAATTTGCGGCCGCACTGGCCGCATCGAATTTCCTTGTGTATCAAGAAAGGCTCCTGTGATAGCCTCTGCCCCGCTGTGATCGCAGCACGGCGCCTTGGCCAACTGTAGGAACCTTCTACACGCGGTGGTCTGTCGGGATGTTCGCAGCATCCTGTCGGGTCGCGCCGTCTTTTTTAATTCATTTCAACACCGGGTTCGGATGTCCTCCTGAAACAATGTCATAGGGACGGAAGGTCACGACCTCATCTTCGACCCAGGTGTTGATTTCCTGCATGAGCGCCATCAGCGGGCGGATTTCGTTCATGTAGAACACCCATGCCGATTTTTCCACGTCGCCGAATCCGCCGGTGTTGGCGGGGATGATGCCGAGCAATTGCGGCGGAATGCGGTGCGCCGCCAGTTGATCGTCGCGGGTGACGTTCTTGATGTTGAGGAATTCATCCTTTGCGGCGACTTCCGACACCGGAATCAATTGCAGCCCGTCTTTTTTCCCGTTGGGCGCATAGACGAAGAGATTGCGGAAGTTCCCCGGCCCTTTGGAATTTTTCAGCGCCTCGCGCAGGTTTTCGATGTCGGCGTCGGATTGTGTAGCGTCGTTGAGGTAGAGGATGAATCCGGCGTGGCTGCCGTTGGCGTAATAGCGCCGCCGGAACAACGTCGCCGATTCATTCAGGAAGGCCGAATTCAGCGCGGGCAGGTATTGTGGCGTCCCGTAAATATCCTGATTCACGTCAGATTCCAGAAGATGAAATATTGCGCCCTTCGGGAAGGGATGTTCGATGCCCCACTGCGGCACGTAGAAATAGGTCGCGAGGTCGGCGCCGCGCCGCATGTACTTGGCCAGTGGCGGCGTGAGGGAGAGGAGTTTGCCGAGGCGGTTGTCGCGGCGTTCCAGATAGGCATTGCCGAAGAGGAGAAAATCCTGGACGAAGCGGTAAAAGCTGGCGCGGGACAAGGCCGGATGCGGCTGGAACAGGGCCGTCAGCATGTTCCGTTTCAGGTTCATCGCCGAGGCGTGATGCACGGCGGCGTTTGCCGCGCGCGCCAGGCCGGCGGGCGGAATTGGCGGTTCGTACCACTTTGACATCCGCAGGCATTCGATGTAATCCATGATGCCGCCGGAAAGCACGGGTTCGGGGTCGCCAAAAGCGAAAACGACGGGGGATTTTGCAGTGTTCAAGGTAAAACCCTACATTTGTGAAGTAAACGTTGTAGGGGCGGGTTTCAAACCTGCCCCTACACGCCCCTGCACGAGTGTCGTCCGCTTTAAGCCCGGCTGAAAAATCCTGTTTGTTGTAAGGCGTTTTTGCACAACACGCCGCGCGCGAAACCTGCTGGAAAAAAGGCAAAGATGCGAATGCACATTTTTATTTTTACGAGGCCACATCATGCCTGCCGATTTTCATCATGGCGTCCGGGTTGTCGAAATCAACGAAGGCATCCGCCCCATTCGTGTCATTGCCACGTCCATCATCGGGCTGGTCGCCACCGCGTCCGACGCCGATGCCGATGTTTTTCCGCTCAACAAACCCGTTTTGATTACCCGCGTAAATCAGGCCATCGGCAAGGCGGGCACACTGGGCACGCTCGCCCGCGCGCTGGACGCCATTGCCGATCAGTCCACACCGGTCATCGTCGTGGTGCGCGTAGCGGACGGCGAGGGCGCCAGCGACGAAGAAAAGGCCGCCGACCAGACCAGCAAGGTCATCGGCACGACGCTGTCCGACGGCAGCTACACCGGTCTGCAATGCCTGCTGGCGGCGGAAGCGCAACTGGGCGTCAAGCCGCGTCTTTTGGGTGCTCCGGGTCTGGACAATCAGGACGTGCTGGCCGAACTGGTTTCCATCGCGCAGGGTCTGCGCGCCTTTGTTTATGGACATTCGGCGGGCGAAACCGTTGCTGAATCCATCCTCTACCGGAAAAAATTCGGCGCGCGCGAACTGATGCTGATTCATGGCGACTTCACCAAATGGAATACCACTGCCAACGCCCGCGACACCACCTGGGCGGTGGCGCACGCCTTGGGGTTGCGCGCCAAAATCGACGAAGAAATCGGCTGGCACAAAACGCTCTCCAACATCGCCGTCAATTCCGTCACCGGCCTGAGCAAGGATATTTACTGGGATTTGCAAAACCCCAACACCGACGCCGGGCTGCTGAACGGCTCGGAAGTCACGGCGCTGATCCAGCGCGACGGGTTCAGATTCTGGGGCAACCGCACCTGTTCCGACGAACCGTTGTTCGCCTTTGAAAACTATGTCCGCACCGCGCAGATTCTTGCCGACACGATGGCGGAAGCGCACATGTGGGCGGTCGACAAACCGCTCACCCCGACGCTGGTCAAGGACATCATCGAGGGCATCAACGCCAAGTTCCGGCAACTCACCGCGCAGGGCTACCTGCTGGGCGGCTCGGCCTGGTACAACGAAGATATCAACGAAGCTGCGACCCTGAAAGACGGCAAGCTGTGGATTGATTACGACTACACGCCCGTGCCGCCGCTGGAGGATTTGACCTTCCAGCAGCGCATCACCGACAAATATCTGATGGACTTCGCCGAGAAAGTGAAATCCGCATAACCGCACCCGCACAGGAGTAATCCATCATGGCCATGCCGCGCAAACTGAAAAATTTTAACGTCTTCTACAACGGCGACAACTACATCGGGCGTTGTTCCGAGGTCGAGTTGCCCAAGCTCACCCGCAAGACCGAAGACTTGCAGGCGGGGGGCATGAACGGCCCCGTCAAGGTCGATCTGGGCAACGAGGGTCTGGAAATCAACCATACCTACGCCGGTTTCGAGGCGGAAATTTTCCGACAATACGCCGCCGCGACCGCCGACAGCGTGTTGCTGCGTTTTGCCGGCGCTTACCAGCGCGATGACACGGGCGATGTGGACGCCGTTGAAATCGTCGCGCGCGGGCGGCACACCGAAATCGACCTGGGCAGCGCCAAGGCCGGTGACGATACCGAATTGAAGGTCAAGAGCGACTTGAGCTACTACAAGCTGAGCGTCAATGGCGAAACGCTGGTGGAAATCGACCTCTTGAATTTTGTCGAAAACATCGGCGGCGCCGACCTGCTGTCTGGAATCCGCTCGGCGATAGGGCTGTAAATCAGAGGACAGAAGACGGAAGACAGAGGACAGTCGATCAGCGAAGGCTGCGCCTTCGTGGTCTTGACAATCGGCGCGTAGCGCCGCAAACCTTCTGTCCTCTGTCCTCTGTCCTCTGTCTTCTGGAAGGACGATTCACCATGAAACCAATCAACCTTGAACACCCGATTGCCCGTGGCGACACTGAAGTCACGGTCATTCATTTTCTCGAACCGCGCGGCACGGGCTGGCTGAAGGGCGTCAAGCTCTTCGATCTCATGCAGATGGACGCATCGGCGCTAACCACGGTGTTGCCGCGCGTCACCGAACCGGCGCTGACCGAACACGAAATCCGCACCGCCCTGCATCCGGCCGATCTGGTGCAACTGGGCGCGGAGGTGGCCGCTTTTTTGGCCCCCAAATCCATGACGCAGGAGACGTCTACCCCGTGAGCATGGAAGAGGCCTGGGCGGACATCGCCGTGGTGTTTCACTGGCCGCTTGCCGACCTGGAACGCCTGGGATTCCTGGAAACCATGCAATGGCGCGACCGCGCCGCCAAGCGGAATGGAAGCGAAGAATGAGCGAAGATATTGAAGGCATTGAAAAGTTGAACGCCACGCTTGGCCGCTTCATGTCGGCGCTCTCTCCGTCTGGACAGCAGCGGCTGCTGGCGGTGATTGCCCGCCGCGTCGCCGCCATGAACAGACAGCGCATTGCCGCCAACGTCGCGCCGGATGGCGCGGACTTTGAACCCCGCAAGCCGCGCGGGGGAAAAAGCATCAAAAGGCGGATGTTTGCCCGACTGAAAGGCACGCGCTGGCTGAAAACACGCGCCTTCCCCGGAGAAGCGAAGATTGCCTTTTCCGGCAGCGCGGCAGGGATTGCCCGGATCCACCACTACGGGCTGCGCGGCAAAATCGACAAAAAATCGCAGCGGGAAGTCAAATACCCGTCGCGCCCGCTGCTGGGTGTCAGCGACGAAGACGCCAGCATGGTCGAAGACATCCTTTTGCAAAATTTCGGCGCCCAGGATCATGTCTGACCCGCTCTCCCCCGATCTCTCCCGCCGCCTGGAATCCATGATCCGGATCGGCAGGGTTGTGGCGGTCGATCCCGCCGCCGCCCGTTGTCGTGTAAAAAGCGGCGAACTCGAAACTGAATTTCTGCCCTGGCTCGAACGGCGCATGGGCGAGACCCGCGACTGGGACCCGCCCACCATCGGCGAGCAGGTGATGGTCTTGTCGCCCTCCGGCGAAGTCGCGGGCGGCATTGTGCTGACCGGTATCCCGTCGGACGCCAGCCCGCCGCCGA
>JAIRZG010000019.1 GCA_031267345.1 Zoogloeaceae bacterium | reverse complement strand
GGCTTCTTCCAGGGTGAAAAGCTCGCCTGCGTCCGTGACGCCGTCGCTGTTTTTATCCTGCCAGACGCGCAGTTGGGCGAAAACCTCGTCTTGCGCGTCGATTACCCCGTCCGCGTTCGTATCGAAATCAGCCAGAACCAGAAAACCGTTGGCCGCGTTTTTTCCGTCCGCAAGGGACGCGCTGTCGCCGAAGAGTTCGCCCGCCATCGTCGATGACGCCGTTGCCGTTTCTGTCCAGCACGAGAAGCCCATCGTCCGCGCCCGCCCAGCCGGTCAATTCGGCAAAGCCGTTGCCGTCGTGGTCGAAATGCGCTCCCGCTGCCAGCCCCAGAGTCTCCACGCCATCGCCGTCCAGGTCCAAAACTAGGGGCGAAGAAAGCTTTTCCGCCTGGCGGAATGGATCGCGGATACAGCTCGGCAGGTCAATCGTCCCGTCCGGGAGCACCGGCGGGTGTTGCGTACAGGAACAATCCTCTTCGGCGCAGCCATCTTCAGGACAACCGCCTTCGTCGGAACAGCCGCCTTTGGAAGGATCGTTTTTGGGAACGGCAGGAATTTCAGGATCATTGGACTGATTTTCATCAGTATCTCCTGTTTTTCCCCAATCAGTGATGCCAGGTCTTGTCGGTTTGACGGTGTCCTGAGCACCTTTCCCTTTAAAATCGAAAGTCGGCAGACCCCCATTTAGAGGAATATTCAGCCCCAATGAACCATCTTTATTACTAATCTTTAGACCAAGACCATCTCCGTTTCCTGTTAACTCCGTGGTTGTGCCAGTACCGTCTTGATAGCCCGCACCTAGCCCAAATCCCGTTTTACTGCCCCAACCGGCATTCAAGCTGCTTCCATCATCATTTTTTCCTGAAATATTTAGAGAACCTCCATTCAGACCGCTGTTGCCGAAGTTGCCAGTAATCGATCCCGTTGTTGATCCATCAGAACTTCTCCCTGTGACTCCCACAGAACCACTCGTCCAGCCATTACTGTCGAAATTACCAGTAATCGATCCCGTTGTTGATCCATCAGAGCTTCTCCCTGTGACTCCCACAGAACCATTTATAATATTGCCGTTGCTATCGAAACGGGCATTACCTGATACTTTCCCGCTACTACTGTCATGGCCTAGCGAAACCTCTACATACGGCTTATTCTTTGATCCTCCATCCAACGGGAAAACAAATTTGACATTCCCACTCCAACCAGAACCATTCTCATTTGCCATGATACAACCTCCTCTAAATTTGAAAACAGATCAACACTGATCATTGCCATTGTTGATCAGCATCAAGCGAAAAAAGCGCCGTAGAATCCAGAAGCTTGCGTATAAACTCGTCTGATTCCTGCATACGAAACGCATAAACATACCACTTCTCCTGTATATTCCTGAAAATTATATAGCATCCGATAAAACTACCATCAAAACGTTCAATCAGGTATGTTCTACTATCAAACACACCCGCTCTCATTGTTTTATCTATGGCATGAACTTTGTAAACAGGAGACCCCGCCATCTGATTTTTTAGATAAATTTCGTTAAGGTTATTCAATCCTTCCTCTGCATTCTTGATGTTCGGCGTGAGGTGTCCTGAAAATATTGAAACAAAACATTTATCCTTCAACCCTGATTCAATACAATTGATATACTGCTTTTCAAACGCATCTCTGTTTCCGATTGGAATTGGTTCGCTTGCCATCGCAGTAGTAGTGCCAGACAAAAAAATCAAACTTGCAGAAAGACCCAAACTATACTTGAACCATGTTTTCATTTTTGTTACTCCTGTATTGTTGTGTGTGAAAGAATCAATTTTCGGAACGTAGGTTGAGTTGAGTCTGATCGTCCGCCAGCAACCCACCCGTGAAGATCAGTCCTGCCAGAAAATCAAAAGACCAAAACCGTGCTTGAGCCATGCTTTCATCCTGTTTACTCCTTGCGGGCATGTGAAAAAATTATTCAATTTGGCACTCTACACGATGTCCGGCATCATGTATATACCAAATATTCATAATGGCATGAAGAAAGTTCATTATTCCAGCATAACGCCGGTTATCGCCCGGACGACGGCACTGTTTTTTGCCCAGTGCGGACTGCCTTGTTGCAGGTGATATGGTCATCCGCTGCAACGCAAAAATTCCGCTACCCGTTCCGCCAGCCGTTCATCAAGCCTGGCATCCAGACAGTCAAACCCTTCGCCAGTCAGGCTGTTGGTCAGCCAGGTGATTTGCCGTTTGGCGAGTTGGCGAGTGGCGAAAATGCCCCGGTTGGTGAGTTCGGCGCGGCTGAATGCGCCTTCCATCCACGCCCACACCTGTCGATAGCCCACGGCACGCATGGAAGGCAGGTCGGGAGAGAGAACATAGCGGCGGCGCAGGGTTTCCACTTCTTCGATCAGGCCGTCCGCCAGCATCGTCCGAAAACGCGCCGCGATGCGTTCGTGCAATACGCCGCGATCCGAAGGCAGCAACGCCAACGACAAAAACCGCCAGGGCGGCGGGGCGCTTTTACCGCTGACCAGCAATTCCGACATGGGACGACCGCCGAGGCGGCAGACTTCCAATGCCCGCTGGATGCGCTGGCTGTCGTGCGGGGCGAGGTGGGCGGCGGTTTGCGGGTCGCGCGTCGCCAGTTCCGCGTGCAGGGCAGGCCAGCCCTTTTCCCGCGCTTCCGCCTCCAGCGCAACGCGGGTGGCGGCATCGGCTGGCGGCAAATCCGCCAGACCTTCCAGTAGCGCCTTGTAATACAGCGAAGTACCGCCGACCAGCAACGGGACGCGTCCGGCGGCGGTGATTTCCGTCATGGCGGCGAGCGCGTCTTCCCGAAAACGGGCGGCGGAATAGCGTTCTTCCGGGCTGATGAGGTCGATGAGCCGATGCGGAAATTCGGCAAGCGTCGCCGCGTCCGGCTTGGCGACGCCGATGTTCATGTCCTTGAAGACCAGCGCCGAATCGACGCTGATAATCTCCAGCGGAAACCGCCGCGCCAGTTCCAGCGCCCGCGCCGTCTTGCCGCTGGCGGTCGGCCCCATCAACAAAAGGGCGGGAGGCAGACTCACAATAACGGCGTTCCGCCTTCCTGTTCGCCCAGTTCGTGCACCACATTGGCGCGTCCCACCAACAGGGCGTCAAGATGGCCGACACGTTCCGTATCCTTGTTGGCATAGGGGAGTTTGTGCAGCACATAGCGCATGGCGTTCAGACGCGCGCGCTTTTTGCAGTCGGATTTCACTACCGTCCAGGGCGCGTCGGCGGTGTCCGTGTAAAAAAACATGGCTTCCTTGGCTTTGGTGTAATCATCCCATTTGTCCAGCGAGGCCATGTCGACGGGCGAGAGTTTCCACTGCTTCAGGGGATGGGTCTTGCGTTCCTTGAAACGGCGACGCTGCTCGTCACGGCTCACGGAAAACCAGAACTTGATCAGGTGAATGCCGCTGCGCGCGAGATTCCGCTCAAATTCCGGACATTGGCGCATGAATTCCGCGTATTCATCCGACGTGCAGAAACTCATCACCCGCTCCACGCCGGCGCGGTTGTACCAAGAACGGTCAAACAGCACGATTTCGCCCGTCGTGGGCAAATGCTGGATGTAACGCTGGAAATACCACTGACCGCGTTCCACTTCCGAAGGTTTTTCCAGCGCGATCACCTTCGCGCCGCGCGGATTCAGGTGTTCCATGAAACGCTTGATGGTGCCGCCCTTGCCCGCCGCGTCACGGCCTTCAAAAAGAATCACCACCCGCTGCCCGGTTTCCTTCACCCAGGCTTGCAGCTTCAACAATTCCACTTGCAACTGGTATTTCTGCCGCTCGTAATTTTTGCGCGACATCAAGTTTTTGTAGGGGTAGCCGCCAGTGCGCCAGTCATCGGACAGAATGTCGTCGGGGCGCGTTATTCGCGCCCCGTCAAAGCCAAAACCGTTGGACTGTTTCAGGAAAACGTCACGCAAGGCCGCCACATCATCGGGCGACGCACCCGCGAGTATGGTTTTCAGGGTGCTGGCGACGGATTGCAGATCGTTTTTGGCGGCGGTCTGCAAAATATCCGTCATGGCGACCACCTTGGATTCCAGCGCCGCCGTGGTCGCCTGCTCGACTTCAAACGCCGCAATGCCGGCTTGCGTGGAAGAGGCAGCGACATCTCCCGCCCGCGCTGGACGGGGACGCGCGGGAGATTTGAGTAGTTTTGCGGTTGGGACGGCAGACAAGGTTTTTTTGCTCCGGCTTGTCGTTTTTGGAGTGGGCATGACGGCTCCTGTCGATGGATGAAAAAATCAAGGCGTAACTATAGATCAGGGATCGGGGATTCGCATTCAATTCTCCGCAAGGCCGGAGCCATCGCATGAATGCGTTTGCCATTGAAAATCACATGCGATGGCGGTCGGAAAGGTCGACGCTTCCAGCAAAATCCCTTTTCGGGGAATCCGCCTGAAAACAGGCAAAACCTTGTGGGAGAAGGAACGATTGTTCCGCCATGACCAACGTCTTGTAAACGGAACGGCTGCCCCCTCTCTCCAACTCTCCCCCGCAAGGGGGGAGAGGGCTATCCTGGCGTTGCCGCGCCGGGGGTGAAAAAAACCACCCAAGCCCAACCGCCCGTCCACACCGCAGACGGAGACAGGAGCGGCTCGCGGACCGCCCTGCCTGATCTGTCCTCTGATCCCTGATTCCCGATCCCCGCTTTCCGATGCTGCTGCTTCGGCAACTTCTTCCTTGCGTAATTCGTCGAGCTTTGCCGCCATTTTCCGGATGTCTTCAAAAAAATCCGCCGCCGCCATCGGCGCGACCATGCGTCAGATTTGCCCTACTCGTAGCGCACATCCAGAATCTCGAATTCGCGCGTTCCGCCAGGCGCCTGCACCTGGACGATGTCGCCGACGTATTTGCCGATCAGGGCGCGGGACATGGGGGAGTTGATGGAAATTTTGCCCTGTTTGATGTCGGCTTCGTCCTCACCGACAATCTGGTAGGTCAGCGCCTCGCCGGAAAGCTGATCTTCCATATCCACGGTCGCGCCAAAGACGCAGCGACCATCGGCGTCCAGCGCCTTCGGATCGATGATCTGGGCATGGGCGAGCTTGCTTTCCACTTCCTTGATGCGGCCTTCGATAAACCCCTGCCGCTCCTTGGCGGCGTCGTATTCGGCGTTTTCCGACAGGTCGCCGTGCGAACGCGCTTCGGCAATGGCGGCAACCACGCCGGGGCGGTCTCTGGTTTTCAGTTGATGCAGTTCCGTCCGCAGTTTTTCCGCGCCGTTGACGGTCAATGGTATTTTGCTCATGGTTTTCCTGTTTGAATGTCCTGTTTTGCCAATGACAATGAAAAACCGCCGGATACCCGTAGAGGCATGGCGTTCCGGCGGTTTATCGTGTAGATGCCGGATTGTAATTCATTTGCGCGCGATACGGCAATCCAGGCAAACACAGAACGAGGCAACCCGCCTAAACGTCCAGACTGCCTTGCGCGGCATGGGTCGTGGGCGCTTTGCGCCATTGCGGCGGGACAGGAGGTAGTTCGTCCGCGTCGAACAAGGAACCACACAGAATGTCGTCGAGCAATTCCGCTTGTCGTGGATGCAAGGCCAGTGTGCGGGTGAGCAGGTTGAGCAGGCGGAGGAATTCACTCGTATAGTCGCTGTTCCAGCCTGTCGGCGTGATGTCGTCGAGCGGCGAGGATTTTTTGCCCTTGCGGTTTCTCATGCGATAGCCGAGCCACGATTGCACCACTTTCAGGCCGGAGACTTCGTATTCCCACACTCCGACATCCACGGGACCGAATTCGCCGGAATCCACCCGGATGACCCGCGCGACGCCATCGTAATTGAAATTTTCGGGTAATTGTCCGGCGGGGACGGCCTTGAGGCATTTTACGGTGGGCGGCGGCCACGTTTGGTCTGCCGCGAAACGCTCGCCGTAGGTGTGCAAATAAAGCAATTCGCGTCCAATGACCGCAACGCTTTGGAACAGCGCCGCATCGCGCGTCAGGGGCAGACGCAGTTCGCGGCTCGCCAGTTCGCCGTGAAAACGTTCCGTGAACGCGGGTTGCGCGAGAATGCCATAGAGGTAGGCGGCGAAGTCTTCCGGGGAGACAGGCTGACCATGATACGCCGCCAAAATAGAAAGCAGTTCCGGATGGAGGTTGGCGTACTTGGCTTCAGCGTCGCGGTAAAACGGGAAAATGTTTTTCGCGCCATAAGAACCACGAAAGAAATCCAAGTCCGGAACTTCGGCGCAGGTCGTTAAGGCAGGGCCGCTGCCCAATGGTTGAGAAAATTGGCTCGCAAAAAACAACTGCGAGGCAGAGACTGTATGCCATAAGTCTGGACGAAGATAATCGGCAATCCGGTTGTCTGCAATCAAATAATGCCGGTCAAAAGAGCGATAGCCGTAACGAACGATGGTTTCCGGCTGGGCGTCGCGGTCAAGTCGGGCGATAGATGTCAATTCTTCAGCGGAAGGAGCGAATAACGCGTCAACCCGACTCGTTGTCTTGCGGTCACGGGTTTCCTTGAGGGCAGTTGAACGGTCAGACGCAGCAAGTAATTGACGCCAGCGTTCCCGCAAGACTTCCACTGTTGCTCCAATCGGCCAGGTGCGTTTTGCCTGTACGCCCGAATGTTGCCACGGCATCAAGTCCGTCAATAACGGCCAAAAGAAATACTCGCTACCTCCGGTGGGCTTGAACGGCGCGTCCCACTCATCCGGGCAATCCTTGAAGCCCAAACCGGCGAATGAGCGCAGGCTTTCCAATT
>JAIRZG010000212.1 GCA_031267345.1 Zoogloeaceae bacterium | reverse complement strand
CATGCAGCGCACAATCTCGCTGTGCTCAAGCACATGACGGTCAATCTCATTCGTCTCGATCCCATCCCGCGCAAAGGCGGCATCAAGGTGCGACGACTCATCGCCGCAACTTCTGATCTTTATCGCGCACACTTGTTCGGCATGGAGGCGTAGCGGCAAGAAGGGTTCGTGCGATTGCCCTGCAAGGACAACGATGCCTGCAAAAATCATGCTCAGGGTGTGCTACCGATTATCCGGTCTGACCGCTGACAAGACCGAGGGAAGCAATACTGGCATAAGTATTGCTCACTCACATATAGACTGACGCCATCTGCCCGCCAGCGCGGCAAGGCGTTTGCGGGTTTGGGGAAGGGCGGTTCGGATGACCGCTGTATTTCGGGTTTCACGCGGGTTATCTTGTGTCCGTAGGGGGCGTCATGAAAATGCCCCTGCGTTTTTCCCGCCGCAACAAAATATCAGGGTGGATTTTTGCGGGCGCGGCGCTATAGATGTGGAAGGCATAACCTGGATCGGCAAAAATCGCTACATCCTTGCGGACGAGCGCGATCAAACGCTGTACTGGATTGCTGTGGATGCCCAAACGGAAAGCGTGGGTGTCGCCCGGGCGCATCGTCTGCGGTTGAGTGTGCGTCTGGGCGGCAGCCGGAAATTCAGACCCGAAAATTATGGATTTGAAGGCGTCGTCTGGGATGACGCTCAACATCGTCTTTTTGTCGCCAAGGGAAAAAGACCGCCGCGTATTTTCCGCATGGAAGGGGATTCGTTGTGGCACGCGGCGGCTGGCGTCGATTTGTCAATTTATGAATGGTGGCCGAAAAACGGGTTGATCGTTGACGATATTTCCACTTTGGGATTTTACGCCGGTCATTTGCTGGTGCTCAGCGACGAATCAAAGACGCTCATGGAATACAGCGGCGACAGCAAATTGATCAGCATGATGCCGTTGTGGCGAGGCTGGCAGAGTTTGGAGCGCGCCATCCCCCAACCGGAAGGCATTGCCGTGGATCATGAGGAAAAGATTTACATCCTCTCCGAGCCGAATCTGTTTTACCGTTTTGAACGCCAATAACCACCCGCCCGTCCTGTGTGCGGCAAGACGGGCGGATCGGGGTTTTCAGCTTTTTGGCTTACGCGCGCGATTGGCGGATGCGGGCGCGCATTCGTTGATGTGACTGGCGCACGTTTTCCCGTGCCCGTTTGATGATGCTGGCTCTTAACTGCGCGAGCGCATCCATGTAAGTGCGATTGGCCTGCTGCATGTCGAGCGTTCCGGTACGCATTGCCCTGACTCCTGTAAAAATGGAAGGCGGCACTGTTTATTGCAGTGCACAAAGCGCAATTTTCCACACCATTACGCATAAGTCAAGAGCAAAGTCGTCATAAACATAAAACATTTGTTGCAATGCAACAACGGCGGCAAACGACAGTTTACGCGTTTTATCCCGTCACCCGCAGCTTCATCCCCGCCCGCAGCGTTTCCGGCGCAAGGTTCATGACGCTGGCCATTTCGCCCGCCATGCAAAAGCCGCAGCGTTCGCACAACCCCTCGTGCTTGCCGTTACACTCGGCAAGGCGACGACCATCGACCATCACAAAATTCGCCATCCAGCAATACTTTTTGAAATCGCGGCGTTGCATCCGTTTCAGGCCCGCAAGCGAATTCATGATGGGATAGCCCTTTTTCTTGTAGGCCATCACCTTCTCCAGCACCGCGTAGCGCGTCGCCGCATCTAGTTCCAGCGCTTCCGTGCCCGCAAAAGGCGTATGCAGGTTGATGGCAATGGAATTGATATTGGGATGATTTCCGGCAAACTCAATGGCGTTATCAAGCGCCGTGTGATTCAGGGCATTGACCACCATATTGACGCTGATCCGGGGATGACCGCTGGTCTCGACATGTTGAACCAGCCGCTCGAACGTGCCCGCGCCGCGAATGGCGTCATGGCTTGCGCCGACGCCATCCATGCTGACCCAGATGGAATCCGCCTCGATGCCGGGAAAAGGCCGGGCGGCATTGGTGGTTACTGTCACCGAATAAAAGCCGATTTGCCGCGCCAATCGCAACAGGCTGTTCAGGTCGTGTTCGCCATCGCGCCACAGGGTCGGCTCGCCGCCTTCAAAATCGACAAAACGCGAACCCTGTTGATAACAATATAAAAGGTCGGCGCGCACCTCATCCCGCGTTTTGCTGATCGCTTCCTTTTTGGCGTACAGCGTACAATGCCGACATTTCAGATTACATTTATCTGAAATGAACACCACGGATTGCAGGGGAATTTTTTTGCCTAGAATACGGGTTTTGAAAAACCAGAGCGGCAGATAAAGAAAGGGTTTCATGCGGCAATAAAACTCAACATCATGCCGATTAAACATAGCGAAGCCAGCAGATTCCGCGCCAGAAACCAGCGGATCATGAACCAGTCAATGCCGATGCTTTCAATGTGCCGCCATCCCGACATGGGACCCATCCAGAGTTTGCGCGAAAACTTCAATTCCGGCTGCCGCGCATAGGCCAGCATCATGTAAAAAAGCGCCGCCGCCATCGGCAGGGTGCACAGCAACAAGCCGTAAAAACGCGAAAAATCGCCGCGCCAGATGCCAAAACCAATGATGGCATAAGGCGAAAAAAGCACAAAAAACAAAACCGCCAGCATGGCGCTATGATGATTTAAAAAAACCGCCAATGTCCGCTTGCCTACTTTTTTATCGGGAATAAAATCCATGATGGAATGCACATAGACGATATTCATCGCCAGCAACCCCACCGGAATGGAAATGAGGATCAGTGGGGAACTCACTTCGCCACAGGCTGCGTAATAAACACCCAACATGTTCATCGGTCCAAAAATAAGACCAATAACGATTTCGCCCAGACCCCGATAACTCAACCGTAGCGGCGGCCCGGAATAAAACAGCGACAGCAGCGCCGTCATGCCGGCAATCCAGAAGATCACCGCGCCGCGAAAATAAAAAATCACCCCACCCAAAAAAAGCGCCAGGCTCATGAAAATGAGCGCCGCCAGCAGCAGCTGTTGGAGTGTGGCATTACCGGAAGTCAGATACAGACATTTACCGATTCTGGCGCGAAAACCCTCGTGTTTCAGGTGGTCGCGGTAATCGGTTTTGCGTTTGCGATAATCGAAATAATCATCAAACAGATTGGCCGCCAGATGCCCGCAGATCACGCCAGCTACCGCCAGCAAGGCCAGTCCGCCGGAAAATCCGTCCGTTTGCGCGGCAAAGCAAACCGCCAACAGCGCCGGCAAAAGACTTTGCGGCAAGGCTCTGGGACGCGCGTTGTGATACCAGAAGCGGAGAACATGCAACATGGGAAAATACGTCATGCCGTTCAGGGCGTTTCGGAGGATGGCGCCGGGCGCAGACGGCTCAACAGCCGATCAAGGAAGGGCGGCGGCCAGTCGATGGCGTCGAGCAGGTTCTTGATGGACAACCCCAATTCGGTATCGCCTTCAATGCACAGTTGGCGCTTGAAAAACAGGGTGTCCGGGTCATCTTGACGGGTGAGCAGCCGCAGATAGGCATAGAGTTCGCCGCGAAAGGTGACATCGGCGGGCGCCTCCGCATCCCTGCGCCAGATCGGGCGGAAACGACCATTGCGACAGGTAAACCGCGCCTCCGTGCCGCCATCTTCCACCACCACGCGAAAGGTGCGCTCCGCGCAGAGTGAAAGCGTGTCCTCCGGCAAAATCTTCAGGCGCAAGGCGCTGTTCAAGGCAAGACAAAGCGACAAGGCATGCGGCCACTGCGGCAAATACGGATTGACTCGTCGCAAAACCCCCGGCAAATGAAACTCCGGAATGTCCGGCAAAGCAGAAATAAAAGTCATGGCAAAAATGATCCCACAGCAAAGACCATATTCTAGCCCCTGCGCGCCCTTGCCGGGTGACGATGCGCGTCGCGCTTGATCCAGCAATGGAATAACAACGCGCCCCTCGTTGCGGGAGGGGCGCGGATGAACAGGCGATCAACCCTTCGAGGGATCATCCGCCTTGTTCGGGGAACTTCCGGAAGAAAGACATTCCTTCATGAAGGCTTTGCGCGCATCGCCTTTCAAGGCTTGGGTTTTGGCTTCCTGATTGCAAGTTTTCATTTTTTCCCGCTGTGCCTTTTGCGCCGGAGTAGGCTCTTTTTTCGGCGCGGCATTATCTGCCGCCTGGACAAGTCCTGCACTGGCAAAGGCCAGAGAAAGGGCGGCGCACAGGGAAAACAGGGTTTTTTTCATGGACAGACTCCTTTAATCATCAAAAAAGAGTGCGTATTATCCTGAATGACATCATAAAACGCCAGCATTTTTTTACTTTGGCATGGCCGGCGCCTGCGCGACAGACGAAGTTGTAGCTCCCTCTCTCACCCCTGAAGGCTACAATCTACCGCACGAAATCCCCTGACTGGCTTGGCTGGTCGGGGGATTTTTTTGTTCAGAACAACATCAGTTGTGCCGCATTGCCGCGTCTTTCCGCAAAACGGGGCTGCCAACCAGGAGTTTGATGCCCGCGAACTGCTTTTCCGTTACCGTCATGCAGCGCACGGAACCAGCGGGGGGCAGGTTGTCGATCAGGCGTTTGAGGTGTTTTTGTTCGTCATCCGCGCCGCACAAAAGCCGCCCGTATACCGACCATTGAACCATGTCGTAGCCGTCGTTCAGCAAAAAAACGGCGGAATTGTACATACATTTTCTTTTCCGCCTTTGTGACCATCGGCAGGTCAAAAAACACGATCATTCTCATAAAGCGTCGTGTCTCCCGACTCACGGCAAAGCCCGATTCAGTATTCCCACGTGTGGGCGTGCAGTCCCAGAAGCAAAGGCAAATCCAGCACAGGATCATTTGCCTCGAACATCCGGCACAGACTCTCTACCGCGTATTCGATGGCGGAAAGCGCCGACATGACGCCGCTCGCCATGCCGACATCCGCATCCAGCAGACGAACGAGATTCGCCTTATCGTCCGAAGCAAGTTCCGCCTTTTCGTCGCCCGCGCCACGGGTAGCCTGAAACACCCATAAATCCACCAGCGGGCGAAAAGGCTCGATCAGGTCGTCCGCCAGATTGAAGGCGTTTTGCTCGCTGGCGTGAAAAATACCTTGCACAGGATGTAGGCCATGCGCGACCAGTCCTCGCGCAATCGCGCCGCGCAAAATGGCGTAGCCGTAATTGAGCGCGGCATTGATCCAGCCTTCCTCACCCCGGAAAAAGCCATTGCCGAACAGGTGCGGAAAATAAAAGGCGGCGGCCTGACCTTCCAGATTTTCCGGGTCGCCGGAACGCACATTGGCCGACATCGCCAAAAGACGTTTGCCGCCTTCGCGTTCGGCCCATTGCAGACAACGCGCCTGATTTTCAATCTTGCGCCGGACAATTGCCGCCCATGCCTACTTGACGAGCGGCTTGCCCGCCTGCAATTGCAAACGCAACATCCGGGTAGTGCGCGTGTGCTGCAAAAAGGGCAAAAACACGCCACTCGGCTGATGATTGTCGCCCAGCGCGTAGAGACTGATGCCGTATTCCGCGCAAGCAGAAAGCACGGGATGGGTGAGCGTGATTTGCCGATGGTTGAGGACGATGACGGCGATGTCCTCAAAAGGAATCGTCACCATTTCTGTCTGCTCAATGGCCAGCGCAAAATGCTCCCGCTTGAGACGGGCGGGACGCGAGATCATCAGACTACGCCAACCCACAGCGCGACTCCGGGCGAGCGAGATAGATATTGCCCAAAACGTCTACCTCGAATTTTTCGAGCTTGAGAGCAGTTTTGACGCCAATACCCTCAATAAACCCTTCTTTGCCGACTGCTTGATTACGGTCATGTGCCCAAAGGTTGATATTGCCAGTTCCGCGATGAACGCTTGCGTAATATCCCAAAGTCATGGATTTCCTGGTTGTAACACGCACCAAATCATTCGGATGCAGCGAAAAACACCAGTTGAAACTGTCGTCAATCGGCGTCCATTCTTCTTCATCCTTGTGCGCGACAATTGCCCGATTCGGCAATCCCGTTACCCGGTGATGCACATACACCGGCACCAAGTAGAACTTACCTGCCTTGGCAAACACATCTACCCGCAACATGCTGTCGTTCTTGGCGATGCCATCACGAATCGGAATGCCGGAGAGTTTGTCGATTACTGTTCCTGTGCGAACGACAGGGGATTTTTTACGGGTTCCTTCTTTGTTAAAAGGCTTTTTCGGATTGAGCGGTTTACGGAATGTTTTCCACGAAATGAAATTGTCTTTGTCCTCCGATTTTTTACGCATGTTTTCACGAATAGCGTCGTATAGCTGTTTATTACGATGGGGTTCGACAAGGTTGTCCAGATTAGCCAATGTCAAGTCAGCGAGGGCAACCTTTTTGGTAACGAGGCTTTTTTGCCTCATGTTGAGTTTCAATGTCACTTGTTGAACAATGGCGCCATTGGCTTGCCCATGCGAATCGGTGTGCTTGAATATCCTGGCTTCTTCATTGCGCTTACCGTTTGGCATAAGATGGTCATGTATCTCTTCATACAGCTTGCTTCCGGCACGAGGCTTAGGACTTATCCGTAAATAATATTCATTTTCCCCTTCACCTTTCGGAAAGCGATAATGGCTGAGAACCTGTTTTAAAAATTAGAAAGCCGTTTGAGGAGCAGGCGGATCATGGCGAGTTGGATCATAGCCTCGGAGTGTTGAGGAATGACCTCATAGTCACGATCAAGGCGACGTGAA
>JAIRZG010000210.1 GCA_031267345.1 Zoogloeaceae bacterium | reverse complement strand
AGGGCGATGGCGTTTTCATCACCACGACCGGCGTTGGCGCACTGGCGGCGGGCGTGGATTTGGGCGGACAGCGGGCGCGGGCGGGCGACGCGATTCTCCTTTCCGGCACGGCAGGCGATCACGGCATGGCGATCTTCAATGCGCGCGAAAATCTTTCCAGCATGGGGTTTGCCGCCGCTGGCGAGGCCATCGCTTCCGACACGGCGGCCTTGCATGAATTGATTGCCGATGTGCTGGCAAGCGGAGCCGAGGTGCATGTCCTGCGCGACCCGACGCGCGGCGGTCTGGCGGCGACCCTGAACGAAATCGCGCACCAGTCCGGCGTCGGGATGCAGCTTGAGGAGGCGCGGATTCCCGTCCAGCCCGCTGTCGCCGCCGCCTGCGAATTTCTCGGCTTCGATCCGCTTTATCTCGCCAACGAAGGCAAACTCGTCATCCTCTGCGCGCCCGCCGACGCCGAACGGGCGCTCGCCGCCCTCACCGCGCATCCGCTGGGCGCGCAGGCGGCAAGAATCGGCACGGTCACGGAAGACGCCCGCCATTTCGTGCAAATGACCACCCGTATGGGCGGACAACGCATGGTGGATTGGCGCGCCGACGATCAATTGCCCCGGATATGCTGATTCGGGCGCGGAGAAAGCAATTGATTCATAGCCCCGAACTATGGAATTCATGATAACAAACAATTGGAACAATCCCGCTGCGCCGCTTACCATTCGTTTTCCCGATTCATCACCAACCACAAGGAGCACCTCATGTCTGCACCCTTCATCAACACCGAAATCAAACCCGCATCCCTTATCAACACCGAAGTCAAACCCTTCAAGGCGCAAGCTTTTCACAACGGTAAATTCGTGGAAGTGTCCGAAGCCAGTCTGAAGGGCAAATGGTCTGTGTTCTTTTTCTATCCTGCCGACTTTACCTTTGTCTGTCCCACCGAACTGGGCGATCTGGCGGATAACTATGCTGAATTCCAGAAGCTGGGCATGGAAATTTACGGCGTCTCCACCGACACCCATTTCACCCACAAAGCCTGGCACGATACTTCCGAGACCATCAAGAAGATCCATTACCCGCTCGTGGGCGATCCCACGCACGTGATCTCCCGCAACTTCGGCGTACTGATTGAAGAAAACGGTCTGGCGGAACGCGGTACTTTCGTGGTCAATCCGGAAGGCAAAATCCAGATCATTGAAATCAATGCCGGCAACATTGGGCGCAATGCCGAGGAACTGCTGCGTAAGATCAAGGCGGCGCAATACGTGGCGACTCATCCGGGCGAAGTCTGTCCGGCCAAGTGGAAAGAAGGCGAAAAGACGCTTGCGCCTTCCCTGGATCTGGTCGGCAAGATCTGATTTTCCCGCCCGCCCCAAGCCTGTTTCCGCGTTTGCCGGAACGGGCTGGCGTATAAAAAAAGCGTCAGCACTCTCCTGGCGCTTTTTTATTCGCCTCCATCCTACAAGGAGAACACCATGCTCGACATGAACATCAAGGCCCAGTTGCAAGCCTATCTGGAAAAGCTCGTCTCCCCCATCGAACTTGTCGCCACGCTGGATGACAGCCCGAAAGCCGCCGAAATACGGGAATTGCTCACGGAAATCGCCAGTCTTTCCGACAAGGTGGCTTTTGCCGAAAACGGTGATTACGCCCGCCGCCCGTCCTTCGGCGTTGCCAGAGCCGGCGAAAAACCGCGCATCCACTTTGCCGGAATTCCGCTGGGGCACGAATTCACCTCGCTGGTGCTGGCGCTGTTGCAGACCAGCGGTCATCCGCCCCGGCTGGAAGCGGAAGAAATCGCGCAAATCAAGGCGCTTTCCGGAAAATTCAGTTTCGAGGCCTTTGTCTCGCTTTCCTGCATCAACTGTCCGGACGTGGTGCAGGCGCTGAATACCCTGACCGCGCTCAACCCCGCTTTTGAGGCGGTGATGATCGATGGCGCGGGCTTTCTCAAGGAAGTGGAAGATCGCCAGATCATGAGTGTGCCGACGGTTTATCTGAACGGCGAACCTTTCGGCGCGGGGCGCATGAGTTTGCAGGAAATTCTGGGCAAGCTCGACACCGGCGCGGCGGCGCGCGCCGCCGAAAAAATCAGCCGGAAAGATATTTTTGACGTGCTGGTGGTCGGCGGCGGCCCCGCCGGTTCCGCTGCCGCCATCTATGCCGCCCGCAAGGGGCTGGCGACGGGCGTTATCGCCGAGCGTTTCGGTGGACAGGTGCAGGATACGCTGTCCATTGAAAACTTCATTTCCGTCCGGGAAACCGAAGGCCCGCGTCTGGCGGCGGCGCTGGAAGAGCATGTGCGCGTCTATGGCGTCGATGTGATGAATCTGCAAAAAGCCGCGCAACTCATCCCCGGTCAGAATGGCGCCCCTATCGAGATCCATACCGCCACTGGCGCGGTGTTGAAGGGCAGGAGCGTGATTCTCGCCACCGGCGCGCGCTGGCGGGCAATGAACGTGCCCGGCGAAGCCGAATATCGCGCCCGTGGCGTCGCCTACTGTCCGCATTGCGACGGCCCGTTGTTCAAGGGCAAGCGCGTTGCCGTGATCGGCGGCGGCAATTCCGGCGCGGAAGCCGCCATCGACCTTGCGGGCATTGTCGCCCATGTCACCCTGCTGGAATTCGGCGAAACCCTGCGCGCCGACGCCGTGCTGCAACAAAAACTCACCAGCCTCGCCAATGTCACCGTGCTGAAAATGGCGCAGACCACGGAAGTGCTGGGCGACGGTCAGAAGGTGGTCGGCCTTGCCTACAAGGATCGCCTCAGCAATGAAACGCGCCGTATCGACCTTGAAGGCATCTTCGTGCAAATCGGCCTCCTGCCCAACACCGATTGGCTGAAAGGCGCGTTGGCGTTGTCCGGAACCGGTGAAATCGTCATCGACGCCAAGGGGCAGACTTCCGTCCCCGGCGTGTTCGCGGGCGGCGACTGCACCACCGTGCCCTACAAGCAGATCATCATTGCCATGGGCGAAGGCGCCAAAGCCAGCCTTTCCGCCTTTGACTATCTGATCCGCAAGTGCGCGTAAAAGCGCGACGATCCCTTTTCCTCCCCCTTGCGGGTGTACAGACTGGAGACATGGTAGACACATAATGTGCATTTGATATTTCCAGACAGGAGGAGATACAGATGCCATGGAAAGAGAGGTCTGCGATGTTGTTGAGGAAGGAATTTGTGCGTTTTACGAGTCAGGAAGGGATCAATCTTCGTGGGTTGCGCCGATGGCTATGGGATTACGCCCGCAACCGGCTACAAGTGGTTGCGGCGTTTTCGGGAAGAAGGAGTCTCCGGTCTGGAAGCGCATTCCCGACGTCCCCTGTATTCGCCGAAGGCGATGTCCCGCCAGCGGCGCTACATGCCCTCCTGCGCAACGGCATGGTCTGCATGTCGGACAACAGGATGCCCCCAGCGCCACAGGACGTTTTGAACAGGAAGCGCCCAATCAACTCTGGCAAATGGACTTCAAGGGTCACTTTGTCACGCCCATGCGATACCTTCCATTTCGTCATGCTCAGCCAGGCCGCCCTGCCAAAGATTGAGGAATACTCCTGCCTTTTCCCACGCAAGGAACCGTTTATGGATGGCGCTTGAACTCCC
>JAIRZG010000162.1 GCA_031267345.1 Zoogloeaceae bacterium | reverse complement strand
GGCTAGAAGTTTTACAACCAGCACCTGACCACGAAGGAGAACAGCAACAAGCCAGCATCACGACCACGACCAGTACAGATCGTGCTAGACTTCACCACATCACAGGAGAACATCATGACCGCCATCACTTTCGACACACTGCAATTTGTGAAAAACCTGCAATCCAAAGGATTCAAACCAGAACAGGCCGAAGGGATCAGCGACGCCTTGAAAGACGTTATGACAGTCGCAGAAGTCGCAACAACACACGACTTGAAAGAATTGGAAAAAAGCATAAAACAAGACTTAAACCAACTTGAAATCAAGCTAGCAGAGACAAAAGCCGAAATCATCAAATGGAACACCGGCGCAATCATCGGTTCCGTTGCCCTTGCAGTAATACTCATAAAAATGTTCGGAGCATAAAGACAAAAAAACAAATCAAACAGGGGATCATCCCCTGTTTTTATATTCTCTTGACATGAAGCAACATCATTATTTCCGTTCGTTCGTTCGTATCATTTTTGGAACGCAAAAAAGCGGGCAAGAACGATATGCCTTCAGTCATTTTTGAATCCGTCGTTTTTTCTAAACCACCGAGGATTATAATCTCATCGTCATTTGCAATAACAGATGTCTTCAACTCGCGCTTTAGCAAGGTCGGAGATGTATTAACGCCCGTTGATGTACTGGTAAAGTCTGATATTTGCTGACTGATGTTTAACTCAATTACAGATTCCCGAATTTCCGGAGTAAGCTCTAAAATCACACCGGATGATTTATAGTCAATACTTTGCACAGATTGACCAGACGTTGGATACGAAACGCTTCCCAAAGTCGGCACATCCTGACCTGCCATAAAACGAGCTTTGCCACCACTTTTAATACGTACAGTGGGAGAAGAAACAAGTTTAAAGCGAGAATCACCAGATAAAGCAGACCAAACCGCCTGTATGTTGGACGTATGAATTTTTATGGAGTTTTCCGCATCTGGAATGCTGTTAATCCTGATTCCGGCACCATCAACAGATTTTAACAATCCGATAGCCAAAGATACCGCATTAGTTTCTACTGTATCGTTTCGCACTTCATAAACAATCGCCTTAACCAGCACCTCGCTTATCGGCCTGTCAAGCTCAACAAGCAACTTTTTCAGCTTCTCAATATCCTGCAACGTGCCATTAAATACAAGTACGTCAGTATCTTCTTTACTGATCATAGAAAAAGCATTAGTTCCAGTATCAATACCATTATTGAATACCGCCCCCTCTGGTAATTGTACACTTCTTTGTGTTGTAAAATTATTACGTTTAAAAATCGTGCTGGTTAAATCTGTAAGGTAAGAAACAGAACGATATAATGGACGATAAACAAAAGGCGTTAATAATTCTTCGCCTTCCTTTTTTTTAGAAAAGAATGCAATACCGCTAACATCCATTATCTGATAATTCATCGAATCCAATAATAAGCGTAATTGATGATCGAATTGCGCCGAAGTTATACGGGGAAGGTCGAGCGTTATTGAATCGGTAGAATGCGCAACAGCAGGATCAAGGACATATGGACGATTCAAAATATCAGTGTACACAACCTGTATCAAGTCAGATACACGCACATCACGAAAGCGAAAAGAAATTAAATCTTCTTGTTGCGCATAAACAGAACAAGAAAACAGTAAACAACATATAAAACGTATCATCACGGCATTCCTCGTTCATATCTGACCGGCGCCTGACTGCCTGATGAATTCCCCAAAGACAGACCGGAAGCCGAAGAGCGACCGCTCCACGTCGTGACCATTTCACCTTCCGGCGTCTTAATCGACATCGACCAGCCATTAAACTTGACCGCTGGCGGGTCGTACAGCACACGTATTACCGCTCCATCAGCGATCATCCACGACTGACGACCAGAAGCATCAACCACGACACCCACCAGCCGCCAGCGCGTGGAAACACCATCAGAAACAACAGAAGACGCAGGAAGGCCACCAGAAGGCCGTTGACTCACGACAGAAGAGGGAAGGGCGGCATCAGACACAGCAGGATTAAAAAAACGATAAAGCGACCAGACACAATACAAAAAAACAGGAACGCAAAGCGGCAAAATGACCTTGAACAGCAACCCTTTAAACACATTCCCGCGCCCGTCGATGTTGTCCTCTTTCGCATCCGCGCCGCTGGCATCCTTTTGCGAATGTGAAGAATAGAGCGGAAAATACCGTTTATCATATGCTCTTTGTATTGACCGAAGCGGCTTTCTTGTGATACGCGCCCCGACGTGAACATCCACTCGATAACGATTAGCCACCCCCACCGCCGTTAACTTGGTCATGTGATAAGTTTCCTCAATCACTGACCGCATCCGCCGCGCAATATCAAGGACATCTTGCGATATGAGCGCGACATCACAGGTAAAGCCAGATTCAGCATCGACAAAATGCCGATGCATCCGAAAAAAATTCATCACCTGTTGCGGCATCTTCCTGTCCGCAAACCCTTCCCAGAAACGCCAGACTTCATCAAGAACAAGCAAATCACCAGGCAAGATGAAGGCAGCGCCGCCCGTCTTTTCCGTTTCATCCGTCCGCCAGAAGTCAGGAGACAAGACCTGATCATGCTGTACTTGCACCAATGAGCCGATACAATCCGCATCTACGCCATCAGCCGCCAAAAGCTCCGCCATCGCGTCATAATCCAGACCTGCAACATTGCTCACAACACGCCGACCTTTAGCCAGCGCACCGAGGATCACGACCGACACAACCTCATAGGTTTTGCCGCTACCCATACGGCCTGTGTAAGCTTTAATAGACATTGCATCAGCCTATAACTGGTAAGCGACGTATCAAGAAACGCGCCACAAAAGCCGAAATCAGAAGCGGAACGCCAAAATCCAAACGGAAAAAATCAAGAAAAAACCACACACCGGGAGACACCACATTAAAAGCACTAGTCAAATCACCAGTACCAATAAACGGAAGCAAAAATCCAATAGCATAAGGTACAAGAAACGCAATGAGCAAATATAGGCCAGTAAAAATTAAAAACTTAACGACAACTTCGCGGAAAATCCACGAAACAAGCGACGAAAGCAAAGGAGCAAGTAAAGGAATAGCCATATCAAGCCTTCAAAACAATAAACAGAGCAAGCAACGAAAACAACACCACCATCACCGAACTCAAATCATTAAAATAACTTTCCATCAGTACGCAATGTGAATCTATTGTGTAGTTATTTCCGAAAACAGAAAAAGAACCTGTTGGACATTGACTTACATGCGGCGGCAACCGCCATGCAGTCAAACCGTCGAATGTACCACTAAAATAATTATCATTGAAACTATCCACGGGAGCAGTTAAATCTATTGCTTCCGTTTCGCCCGAAAACGCATCAATAATTTTGTCCGCCGCATCTTCCGCCTCACCACGCCGCGCATAATCATCAGGCCACTGTATCGGCTCATTATTGTCATTCTGATTCGGATCTGGATCAGTACCGGGATTTGTGCCGGGATTCGTGGCAGGACTTGCGCTATAGCGTACAGCAGGTGAATTTTCAGCAGAAGGATAAACACCTGACGCCAACTTGGAAGCAGGAACAGAAGAGGGCAAAGCAATAGATGCGCCCTCAATGTCAAAACTTTCCGCAGCAACAATTTTCCCAGATGTGCTAATGACCAATTCTGTAACATGTAAACCTGTTCCCGTTTCCTCTGAAATAACATAGCGATAACTTCTTAAATCCGGCGATACATTGGAAGATATATCATGAATAATTATTTTCCCCGTTTCCGTATCTTTGCCATAGGATACGACATGACCTTCACGATATACGGTAGAAGCAGCAGACGCGCCACCATCGTAATAAGCTCTACAATCTATATCCTCTGTGTAAAAAGCGCCTTTCCCATTCACGTAATCGCAAATACCATCGCTTAATCTTCTTACATTTTTAACATAACATACATTCATTGTATAACCATTAGAAGCCGCGACTACACCATCAATAAATTCTTGAGGCATTCCCTCCATATAGTCAACGCTAGTAAAAAGAGTAAACGGAACAGGACAATAATTTCCATCTTCACTAGCATGAAAAGCCCCTGTTGTATAACCTTGCTCCCTGTAATAATCAGGAATAACATAACCAGCACAAGTTTCATCATCTACATTGCCAATCGTAGTACCTTTATAAAAAGTGCATATTTCATCAAATGTATTAAAAGAATCTTCCCGTAAATTAACAGATTGTCCGTTTTCTTTTGACAAAATGAGATTATATTTAACAATGCGACCATTTATTTCAACATAATAATCAGCTAAAGGGAGAGAAAGTGAACGTGAACAATTATATTCTCCATTCGCGCATTTATCTGGATAATGATTCTCCATAATTTTATATTCCCTATTAGCGCGAGAAAGCGTAAAACCCTGATAATCATATGGACTAAAAGAAACGCGCGTAACCTGATAATCATTATTTGATTTATCAGCATCCGATAACGTCCAGAGCAAAAGAGCGCCAGCAGCAACACCGACTAACGAAAGACCGGGAACTCCACGCAAAGGCTGTAAATAACTAGACGCATAATTAGCAACAATGCCAGGCTGTGTAAAAGACGGCGCATTGGCTATATAAGCCGAAGGCGCAAAATATGCTGTTGATGCAGGAACAAGAAAAGGCGAAGGATCAGGAACAGGCAAAGCCTGACCAAAAGCCAAGCGCGAAAAAACAAAAAAGAAAATGATAAGAAAATTTTTCACTTCAACCCCTCCACCACCGCCCAAGCGCAAACGATAGCCCAAAATGCTATCAGCAAGTACCAAAAATCATTAGCAGTCATGAAATCACCTAAAAGGTTTCGGTGTGGCGGCTTCCGTGCTCATTTCATTCCGCGCGGGAGCCGCCACACCGTCACATCAACCGCCCTTGACCGCAGACAGAACGATCTTTGCGCCTTTCCAGGCGATATAGACCACAATCAACGCGCCAGCAGCGCCCAGAATCGCCGTAGTGACTGTGCCAAAATCAATCGAATCCGTCAAAGTCGACATATCGGGACCGGCAGCAAAAGCAGATACAGACGCAATGGCAGCACCAAGGCCAGCGACAACCTTTTTAATCAAGTTCATTTTTGTAACTCCTCAAAAATCAGGTAAAGTGACCTGACGCACATTTGCCGAACAGCAAATTACTAAAATTCCTTTACAGCCTTTATCACCAAACCAATGCACTTTGAAAAAATATAAAGTCCAACCGTAATTGAAAAAAACAAACCGAATATCTGACCACCAACAGCAGAATCAAACAAAACAGGATCATCATCACTCGACGTATCTGAACCATTCAACGCCGAAAAATATTCTTGAGGCGTAACAAGGACATATTCACAATTCGCAGATATTGCTTGCCTTTCATCATGGACAGCGCCCGTAAAATTCCCGCCGCCCAAATCATGATAAGAATTTACGCACCAGACCATTACGCAACCCTCCGAATGTCTTCCCAACTGGATACAGGTTGAGCCAGCACAATCCGTACAGGCCGAATCGGAAAAACATTGCTGTTATACAAATCAGAATCGGTTATCCCTACATTGCGCAAATAGCGCAGATGACGATAAAAAGTCGACTTCGCCATAAAGCCCTTGACGACTTCCAGACCATCTGCCCTGATGTTGCGGTATGTCGTAAAAGCCGCTTCCGCGCGACCCTCTGTTATGTTGTTCGAGTTTTGTATCAACTCTACAAGCGTCATCCTGTCCATGTCCTTCACCTCCACGCCTTCCACCAATCGCTCAAAAAATTCCAAATAGCATTCTTCCAGCTTCTCCGAAGTCAAATCCTGCCAGCGCCGCCCATCCTCTTCCTCTCTACGAAACCAACGCGCACCGCGCGTATGCTCCAACCTCAACAACCTGTCCGCCATCTCAATCTGTTCCGGCGTCACGTCAAGATTATGACGACGGCAAGAAAAGAGAAGCTGCGGGCCCTTGTGATATGCCTTGCCCTTCGTCAAGTCGCTGGTCGTGTTCCACATGACCGTATCGCCGCCTCTTTTCGCGCTGGTCGCCCTGCGCCGCGCTGCATCCGTATTCATCAACATCCGCAGGGCTTGCTTGACACTGGATGCGTCTGGCAACAGGTAATTTCCCGTTATGTCGATGCGACGGCATTGCCACCTGTCCAAAGGCGGCAAAATGGCCTGTAGCCCCCTTTGCGCTGCCCTGATGAGCGTTTCCGCCCCTGCCCTGATGTCCAAGTCCCCGAAAACGTTTAAGCCATGATTCAGGCTCGCAGGTGATCCACCAATGACAAGGTAGTACTGCACACCATCGCCCTGCATCATCCAGCACAGACCGACCGTATCGGAGCGCAAGGCGTCAAAATCCAATGACGCTTTCTCCCACTTTTTAACGCCTTCGCTATCGAAGCACTGAATATGCATTCTGGCATTCATGACGCGCTGATGAAGGTCAAAGCCGAGTTGCTTATCAGACAGCGGTATCCGTAAGGTTAGCCAGTCGATAAGCAAGCCAGCCGTCTTCATGCTCGCCCCTTCGCGTATCCATCCGCCGCCGCAAGCCGCGCTTTCAAGTTCAAAGCGCGGATTTCATCAAGCGGACTGCTGTTTGTCACTGTATCCAACCAATTGATACAGCATGAATGCGGCGAAACACCGCTTTTATACTTCGACAAGCGGCAAGCCAGGCCGCCACGCGCCGGATGTTCAAAAGCAAAAGTGCAATTGCAGCAATGCGCATCTTCGCCATTGCTGGCGGCGCTATACCACCAGGCAAAATATGGACTACGGCGAAAATGCGTATTGCTCATGGTCAGAGAATCAAGCAACCGCCGCAACAACCGACTTCTTGCCCGCCGCCGCCGTGGTTTGCAACGGCTGCAACTTCGCTCGAATCTTGATCTGCCCGTACTGGTCAGGGTAAAAACTCGTATCCGCCAGTTCGTACAAACCGCACGGATACGCTTTCTCCTGTTCATCAGCCAGCGTCAACCGCACACGTTGCGGGTACGGGTGCGGGTTGCCATGCGGATCAACGAAAAACCCCCACGCCGACTGCTCCCTGATGCTATATGGTTTGCCGCTCTTCTGGCTGACACCGCTCTTGACGTCCAACTCCTCGCTTCTAACTTCAACTTTGATGCTCATGGCTACTACTCCTTCTGGTGGTTGAAAATCTGCCCTCATGGTTCCTTTCCACTTATGACCTTGGTAATCAAATTGAATCACTGTTATTATGTCTGCACCTTAACTACCGGAAATTCAAAATGGAAATGTCGAATGTCATACTGATTGCCCTCATACTGGCGGCAGTCGCCTTTCTTGCCTTGGTTGCCACCTTGGTTGCCAAGAAGTCCCCAGACAAACAATCCCTTGAAATTGACAACCAAAGTGAATACGCGCCCAAGCATGTTATGTCGCAAGTCGAACAAGCCCTCTTCCTTCGTCTGATCGAAGCACTGCCCGAGTATCTGATACTCGCCCAAGTGCAGATGAGCAGCTTTCTGTATGACAAAAACAAGAAAGGTGGCTGGAGTGCTTTGAACCAAATTCGGATGAAAAGCGTAGATTTCCTTGTCATTCAGGAAGACGCCTCTACCGTGATGGCCATCGAACTGCAAGATTCGACGCACAAACGCAAAGACCGACAGAAAAGCGACGAATTCAAGCGCGATGCCCTGAAAACCGCAGGAATCAAGCTCTTGGAGTTCTACGCAGGGAAACTTCCGAGCGCGAAGGAAATTAGAGCGGCAATCGGTAAAGAATGACGATTGACGGTCTTTGACTGGCTGTATCAGTAGGCTCATCGCGTCTTTTCCCTCAAACTTTGCTAAAATTCCCCCGAATCGATAGAATTTGAGAGAAACGGCAGCACACAAATTTGTGTGCAAAACAACGCTAACACACAGATTTGTGTGCTGTCAAGGAGAAAATCACATGAAACTAAAAAATTACATTGAAATAGGCGAAGGACACCTAGGTGGGCGTTTTGCCCTTGCAAACTACCTGAATCTACAAGGAAACGCACTAACAGACGCGAAAAGCAACCGACGTGGCTTGCCAAACGACGCTTGCATTAAACTTGCTCAATTACTCAATGTTGAGCCAGTGGAGGTCATCGCCGCCAGCGAACTGGCGACCGAGAAAAAACCCGAAAAACGCGCCTTCTGGCTCCCTTTTGTCGAACACGCCAAAGCCGCCAGCATTGCGCTGGCAACTGTCATAACAATCGCGGGATTTGCGTCAAACGACGCAAAAGAGGTGTTGGTCGGAGTGACAGGATTCGAACCTGCGACCCCTGCGTCCCGAACGCAGTGCTCTACCGGGCTGAGCTACACTCCGAGGGGTTGAAAGCCTTACTTAGTGTGAGCGCTCAACCGCGAAAACGGTTAATTCTAGCAGAGTCTTTTTGTAATTTGTATCCGGCAGGAGAGAAATCGCCGTCCTTGCCTGTTCGGCGGTATTGCGCGCGCATTGCCGGGTATAGTCGAGCGCGCCGGAACGACGAATCGCCGCCAGCACCACGGGAAAATCATCGCGTCCGCCATTTTCAATGGCTTTTTTCACGCTGGCGGCTTCTTCCGGCGTACCGTGCTGCATGACATAAATCAGCGGCAGCGTCGGCTTGCCTTCCGCCAGATCGTCGCCCAGATGCTTGCCGGTATCGGCTTCCTGCCCGGAATAATCGAGCACGTCGTCCACCAATTGAAAGGCCATGCCCAGATACCTGCCGTAATCGGCCAGACCCCGCTCTGTTTCCGGCGACGCGCCCGCCACTATCGCCCCCAGTTGCGCCGCTGCCTCGAAGAGTTTGGCGGTCTTGTAGCGGATGACCTGCAAATAATTCGCCTCATCCACATCCGGGTCATGGCAATTCATCATTTGCAGCACTTCGCCTTCGGCGATGATGTTGGTCGCGTCCGACAACACCTGCATGATGTTCATATTGCCCACCTGCACCATGATCTGAAAGGCGCGGGAATAAAGAAAATCGCCCACCAGCACGCTGGCGGGGTTGCCGAACACGGTATTGGCGGTCTCCCGCCCACGCCGCAGATCGGATGCGTCGACCACATCGTCGTGCAACAGGGTGGCGGTATGGATGAATTCCACCACTGCCGCCAGTTCATGTCGCTGGCGTCCCGTGTACCCCAACGCGCCTGCCGCCAGCAGCACCAAGGCCGGACGCATCCGTTTGCCGCCGCCGACGATAATGTATTCCGCCACCTGACGCACCAGCGCCACTTCGGAATAAAGCCGCCGCCGGATCACGGCATCCACGGCCTGCATGTCCTCGCCAATCAAGGCGTAAAGCTGTGTGAGCGGCAAAACGCTTGTCTCCCGGGTAACCACAAAGCAGGTAATGATAAATCAGGGATCGGAAATCAGGTAATCCGGACGCAGAAAAAAACCGCGCCAACAGCTTGTTGGCGCGGCCTGAAAGGGGAGCTACCCCTGACCTTTTTATCTCAACAGCGAGAGCACGTTCTGCGGCAAGGTGTTAGCCTGCGCCAGCATGGCGACGCCGGCCTGTTGCAGAATTTGGGCGCGCGAGAGCTTGGCGGTTTCGGCGGCGTAGTCGGCGTCCATGATGCGGCTCTTGGCGGCTTCGGTGGATTCCTGCGCGGAAGAAAGTTGCACCAGCACCGCTTCAAAACGGTTTTGAATCGCGCCGAGCTGGGCGCGATGGCGATTGACGGCGTCGATGGAGACATCCAGCGTGGTCATGGCGTTCGTCGCATTAACGCCATTGTTGCCTGTAATGTCGCCGTACTGGGCTGCCTCGCTGTACTCCAGCGCCGTAATGTTGAGGTCTATCCGCGAGAACGAATCAACCGTCGGGCCGACCTGGAAGGGAACGGAGAACGTGCCATCCAGCAATTCCTGACCATTGAAGTTGGTCGCCGCCACCACGCGCTCTATTTCGCTTGCCAGCGCGGCGTATTCGTCGTTCAGCGCGCTGCGGTTAACACTGTCGTATTGTCCGGAAGCCGCCTGCACCGCCAGTTCGCGCATCCGTTGCAAGTGTTGCCCGATGGCGTTGTAGCCTGCTTCCGCCGTCTGCGCCGCCGAAATGCCGTCGTTGGCGTTGCGCATCGCCACCACCATGCCGCGTGACTGCGAATCCATGTTGGTGGCAATCGCCAGGCCCGCCGCGTCATCCTTGGCGCTATTGACGCGCAGACCGGAGGACAAGCGTTGCAAGGCCAGATTCAGCGAACCCTGGGATGCGTTCAGATTGCGCTGGGCGTTCAGGGAAGGAATATTGGTGTTGATAATTTGTGGCATTGCGTTCTCCTCAAGAGAAAATTAATCAGCGTGACGCCACAGGAAAACGCACCGGGCATCTTGGCGAGCATAAAAGCATGAGCCGTGCCAGACATAATTTTCTTTTAAAATCAACAATTCATCGAACATTTTCCGGAAAAGCGGAAAGGCAGAAGGCAAATCCTGCCGCCCGGCGGAAATTTCTTGCGTCCGGCAAAAGCGGATAAACTGCGCGCACTTTTGGAGAAAGACATGTCCGCAAAAGCAAAACGCAACATCGACAAAGGAAAAAAGGCGCTGGCGCAAAAAAACTTTGCGGCGGCGGGAACGTTTTTTGAGGAAGCCGTCACGTTGGACAAGGAAGCGCACGCCGGCTGGTTCGGTCTGGGCGAAGTGGCGCTGGCTATCGGACAGCCGGATACCGCCACGCAATTTCTGGAAGAAGCCGTGCGCCTCAAACCGGATATGCCGCGCTATCTGCAACGTCTGGGCGAAGTCTATGGGCGCGACAAGCGCGCCGGAGAAGGCATCAAACTCCTCAACGCCGCGCATCGCAAGTCGCCCAAAGACACCGGCATTCTGGTGAGCCTGAGCGGCGCGTATGTAGCGGCGGGCAACTGGCTCAAAGCCTACGAGGCGCTTCAGGAACTCGTGCGCCATCCGCACCCGAAAGCGGCGCATTTCTGTCTGCTGGGACTGGCGGCGCAGAGCATCGGCGAAGTCGACGCGGCGCTGACCGCCTTCAAGCGGGCAACGCGCATGGAGCCGAATTATCCCGATGCCTGGCTGTCGCTCGGACATTTGCATTTATCCAAGGATCGCCTTGCGGAAGCGACCGAATGTATAGAGCATCTTTTTGCCTTGGCGCCGCAGCAGGCTTCCACCCTGCAACTGGTCGGGGAACTGGAAATGGCGCGTTCCAACTGGGGCGAAGCGGCGCGGTTGTTCTGTATGGCGCTGGAAAAAAATCCCGATTCCGACATCCTGCAAGCCCGTCTGGCGCTGATGCTCACCCTGAGCGGTGACGCCGTGGGCGCGGTAGACGCCATGACGCGCGCCAACGAAATGGGCGTTCCGGAAGAGTGGATTCTGGAACAACTGGGTTATCTGTTTGTCAAACGTTACGATCTCGATACCGCGCAGGAAAATCTGGAAATGAGCCTGGAACGCAATCCCGACAACCTGAACGCCCTGAACAGCCTGTTCGTGGTCTACAGCAAGCAGGGCAAAAGCGCGCTGGCGCGGGAGACTGCGGAAAAAATCCTGCAAAAAGACCCGAAGCACGTCAGCGCCCTGGTCAACATGGGCGGTTGGTGTAACGATCAGGCGCGCGGCATGGAGGCCATCAACTACTACCAGCGCGCGCTGAAACTTGCGCCGGAATCCGGCACGGCCTATTCAAACTACCTGTGGACCATCATCCATTCTTCCGAACACGACGCCGACGAAATCCTGCAAGTCGCGCGCGCCTACGATGAGCGCCTCTGTCGCAAATACTGCCGTCAGGATGATTTCGCCGACCGCGATCGCGACCCCGAACGCCGCCTCAAAATCGGCTGGCTGACCTCGGACATGCGCCAGCATCCGGTAGCCGCCTTTGTCATTCCCTTTCTGCGCTTTCTGGATCGACACCAACTGGAAGTCGTGCTTTATCACAACACCGCGCTGGAAGACGACAATACCCGCCTCGCCAAAATGAGCGTCGACAAATGGCGGGAGGTGCAGGCCATTGGCGATGACGCCCTTGCCGACCTGATTCGCGCCGATGGCATCGACATTCTGATCGATCTGAACGGCAATACGGAAGGCCATCGCCTGCTGGCCATGGCGCGCAAGCCCGCGCCCGTTCAGGTCACCTGGCTGGGGTTTCCCGGCACCAGCGGCCTGTCTGTCATGGATTACATTTTCATTCCGCCGGATCCGGTGCTGGAAAAAGGCGCGTGGTGCACCGAGACGCCCTGGCCCCTGGCGGATTGCTACGGGGTGCGCACCAACATTCCGAACGAACCCATTTTGCCGGGTTTGCCTTGCGAACGCCTGGAGCGTCCCTTTGCTTTCGCCTGTCTCAACAATTTCCGCAAGGTCAGCCAACACGCCATCCGCTTGTGGAGCGAGATTCTGACGCGCGCGCCGGAATCCCGTCTCATTCTGGTCGCGCGCGGCGGACAGGATGAAAGCCTCAAAACCTACATCGGAAGCCAGTTCGCGCGACATGGCATCGCGCCGGAACGCCTGGACATCCGGGGGCTTGCTCCGATGAAGACTTATTTTAACAGTTACAACGAAGCCGACCTCTGCCTTGATCCCTTTCCCTTCAATGGCGGCACGACCGGCTACGATTCCATCTGGATGGGCGCGCCCTTTGTCACCTGGCCGGGCGACGCGCTGGCCTCGCGCATGGGACGCATCATCCTGAAAAACGTGGGACTGGACGAACTGATCGCGGAAACGCCGGAAGCCTACGTCGACATCGCCGTCGCCTTGAGCCGCGATCTCCCGCGTTTAAAAGCCCTGCGCGCCAACCTGCGCGAACGGATGCAGGCCAGCCCCCTGATGGACGCCCCCCGCATGGCGCGCAGTCTGGAACAGGCGTTTCGGGGCATGTGGCGACGCTGGGTGGAATCTGGCGCAAAGTAGCGCCTTACGCTGGAAGAAAATAGCCGCGCTGTTCTATGTTTTTTCCCTGCTCACGCTTGCGGGAGAGGGCGGCGGACGAGGGAACCTTCCGTTTAGTGGTAAGGGCGCTCTCGCGAAGCGCCCCTTGCATCATGGACGCATCTGCCGCCGAATGCCCGAGACCAGCGCCTTGAGCGAAGCGGTGAGGATGTCGTTGTCCAGGCCGACGCCGTAGCTTGCCATCTGTCCGCCCGTCAGACGGATTTCCATGAAGGCGACGGCGGTCGCTTCGCCTTCCTGACTTGCGCGGGTGGCGCGTTCTTCAAAGTGGATGACCTGCGCGGCGATGCCGACACTCGCCAGGGCATGAACAGCGGCGTCGATGGGGCCGTTGCCGTGTCCGCGCAACGACATCTGTCGACCATGACGCAACACCTCCAGTGCAATGCCCTTGCCATCCGCATCCAGTCGATGGCCTTGGTACGCCAGCGGCGCGGAGGCGTCGGTAACTTCTTCCGATGTCTGATCCCCGACCTCTGGGCGCTGATGCGCCAAATAAGCGGCGGAAAAAATCCGCCAGAGATCGGCGGCGCTCATTTCCTTGCCGCTGTCGTCCATCTGCTGCTGCACGATGCCGGAAAATTCCACTTGCAGGCGGCGTGGCATGACAATGCCGTAGGAGGATTCCATCAGATACGCGATGCCGCCTTTGCCGGACTGGCTGTTGACGCGGATCAGCGAATCGTAGTTGCGTCCCACGTCCGCCGGATCGAGCGGCAGATAGGGGACGTTCCAGCGTTCGCCCGCCTTGATCTGTTGCGCGTTCATGCCTTTTTTGATGGCGTCCTGATGCGAGCCGGAAAAGGCGGTGAACACCAGATCGCCCACGTAAGGATGGCGCGGATGGATGGGCAGATCGGTACAGGCTTCAAAGACGCGGGCGACGGCGTTGATGTCGGAAAAATCAAGGCGGGGTTCCACGCCCTGGGTGTAGAGATTCAGGGCCAGCGTGACGAGATCGACATTGCCGGTACGCTCGCCATTGCCGAAGAGACAGCCTTCCACCCGTTCCGCCCCCGCCATGAGACCGAGTTCGGCGGCGGCAATTGCCGTGCCCCGATCATTGTGCGGATGCAGGGAAAGCACGATGCTGTCGCGGCGGGCAAGGCGGCGGTGCATCCATTCAATCTGGTCGGCGTAAATGTTGGGCGTCGCCATTTCCACCGTGGTGGGCAGATTCAGGATGATTTTGTTTTCCGCGTTCGCGCCCCAAGCGGCGGTGACGGCATCGCAGATTTCCAGCGCGAAGGGGAGTTCGGTGGCGGTGAAGGTCTCCGGACTATATTCAAAGGTGACGCGCGTCTCCGGCATTTTTGCGGCGCACGCCTTGATGCGGCGCACGGAAGCCACAGTCATATCGATGAGTTCCGTCTGGCTCATGCCGAACACCATTTCGCGGAAAGGCGCGGAGGTGGCGGTGTAAAGATGCACGATGGCGCGGCGCGCGCCTTCGAGGGCGGCAAAGGTGCGCTCGATCAGGGCGGGACGCGCCTGCGTCAGCACCTCAATCGTCACGTCGTCGGGAATATGTCCGCCTTCAATCAGTTCGCGCACGAAATCAAAATCAATCTGCGAAGCGGCGGGAAAGGCGACTTCGATTTCCTTGACGCCAATCGCGCAAAGCATCCGGAAAAAGCGCAATTTCTTTGCGCGACTCATCGGCTCAAGGAGCGCCTGATTGCCGTCGCGCAGGTCGGTGCTCATCCACACGGGCGGCTCTATGAGACGCGCTTCCGGCCATTGCCGACTGGCGAGACCAACAGGCGGAAAAGGGCGGTATTTGGGGGTGGCGGGCGATTGCATGAGGCTTTCCTTTTCGTCAAGATTTCAGAAGGATATGCTAAAGAAAATGACGGGAAAGGTGCTTGCGTATTTTGTGCGTAAAAGATGAATTAAAAAATAAAATTGCGATATTCATTTAAATAAAGCAATAAAATTTGTACGGGGTGCATTGGGACTATGCCGGAAGCTACGCCAACCGCGGCGGGCGCGTCGCCTGTCTGCCCACATTCCCGTATCGGAGGAAACAACCGCTTGAAACTCAACACGGGCGGGGTTGCTGTAGGAACAAGAGCGCCAAACGTTGCTGCATACGCAACAGGGTCATGCGCTGCCGGATTCCTTTACCCCTTGTCGCTGCGCGATTTGCGCCGCGATTTTTATTGGCATGTTTGTTGCGGAAAAGGCAGCTTCTTTTTGCCCTGAAAGCGTAATCAACATGTCCTCCACTCTGAAATTTCCCCACTGGCTCGCCGTCCTGTTCTGCCTTGCCGCTCAACCCTTGCTGGCGCAGGAAGCGGAAACCAAAATCGAAAAAGACATCCCCTGCGTGGCGCGGGCGGGCGTCCGCATCGAGTTCATCAAGGATGGGTTTAAGGGGACGGAAGGGCCGTTGGGTCTGGCGGATGGCAGTTTTATCTTCACCGAAACACGGGATAACCGCATCACCCGTATTGCCGCCGATGGCGGCATTTCCAGCTATCTGGAAAATACCAACGGCTCCAACGGTCTCGGATTGACCGCCGCCGGAGAACTGGTTTCCGTACAGACGATCGCCCCGAAAGTGGGCATCATCGCACCTCACGCCAAGGCAAAGGTTTTGGCGGAACAGTATCAGGGTTTGCCGTTCGGGCGTCCCAACGATCTGGTCGTCGGACTGAAAGCCGGTATTTTCTTCACTGATCCCGGCGTTGAGCAAAAAGCGGGCGATCCGCCCCGCGCCACACCCGGCGTATACCGGATTCGCAACGACAAGCTGGAACGGGTGATTGAAGGCATCGAGCGCCCCAACGGCATCCAGTTGAATCCCGACGAAAGCATCCTCTATGTCGCCAACACGCTGGGCGAACATGTGCTCGCCTATGACCTGAGCAGCAACGGCAAAATCGGCGCGCGCCGCAACTTCGCCCGACTGAAGGGCTGGAGCAAGGGCGAAAACGGCAGTTTTTCCAGCGGGGCGGACGGCCTGGCGATTGATGGCGCAGGGCGCTTGTATGTCGCGAGCAATGCGGGCATCGAGATTTTCAGCGCCAAGGGCGAGGCGCTGGGCGTCATTGCGTTACCGCGCAAACCGCAAAATCTGGCCTTTGCCGGAGCGGACAAAAAAACCCTCTACATCGTCGGTCGCGGCGCAGCCTACCGCATCAAGCTGGACGCGGCGGGCTTTGCCGGACGCGCCAAGTAAAAACTTCCGGCCTCATGCAAAACGCATGGAATTGCGCCCAATCTTCGGGCAGATGGCGGACAGATAGGTTCCGTCCCAACCCAATCGCCATTTTCAACTTTTTACAACGTAAGGAGAATCCATGAAACGATTGCTCAAGAAATCCCGGATAACCCTGTTGTCCCTGTTGTGTATTGGCGTTTCCGTCGGTGCGTTTGCCCAGTCTGCGCAACAAACGAACCCCGAACAACGCATCAAGGTGCGGCAATCCCTCTTTCAGATCGTCGGCTGGAATTGCACACGCATCCGACAAAATCTGGAAGGGCAATATGACAAGGAGGAAGTCATCAAGTCCGCCGAGGTTATCGCGATAAAATGATGACTGATACGTTTGCGATGTATGGCGCCCGTCTTCCTCTCCCCTCGTGGGCGCACTTTTTATCTCACGCCAGGCCACACTTTTTGACGGAGCGGCGCCCACAATATCGGCAGGCATTCCGCCAGTAGCGGCAATCTGCGTATCGCCGTTACCGATTATGTGAAAGGCTATCAGATTCATCTCTGAAGCGGTGGGGAAAACGCTTGCGTATTCTGTGTAGCAAAGACGAATTAAAGAATAAAATTGCGATATCCATTTCAATCAAGCAATAAAATTTCAGATCATGCCCAAAACCCCCATGCTTGATCGCGCGCTTGACCGTTACGACCGCAGGATTCTGGAAATCCTGCAACAGGAAGGCCGCATCAGCAATCAGGATCTGGCGGAGCGCATTGGCCTTTCCGCCGCGCCCTGTCTGCGTCGGGTGCGCGCGCTGGAAGAAGCAGGCCTCATCTGCGGCTACCACGCCCGACTGGACGCGCAAAAACTGGGCTTTGCGCTGATGGCGCTGCTTCACATCTCGATGGACACGCACACGCCGGAGCGTTTCGCGGGCTTTGAAGCGGCGGTAGCGGCGATTCCCGAAATCATCGAATGCCTGCTGATTACCGGACAGGACGCCGATTATCAATTGAAAGTCGTGGTCGCCGACATGGAAAACTACCGCGCCCTGCTTCTCGACCGCATCACCCGCATCCCCGGCGTAAGCGGCGTACACACCAGCTTCGTGCTACGCCGGGTGGTTGATAAAGCGGCGTTGCCGCTTCAATGATCCAGGGCAATTGTGTCATGTCGCTTCCCGATAAAAATCGGGAGTAAACCCGATTCGCTTGGGGTTTCCAATATCATGTCATAAATGCCTGAATGCAAACGAGTTCTTTCAACTGTTTGCGACAGGCGCGTACGCAATGGGCCTGCCGATACATGCTACCGCCTCGTCGATGCGCGCCACGCCGGTCACGGTGATGCCGGAAATGGGGTGGCGGGGGAGATTGGCTTTGGGGATGATGGCGTGGGTGAAGCCGAGTTTGGCGGCTTCTCTCAGGCGTTCCTGACCGCGTGGCGCGGGGCGGATTTCGCCCGCCAGACCGACTTCGCCAAAGACGATGAGTTTGTCCGGCAGCGCCCGGTTTTTCAGGGAGGAGACGATGGCCAGCGCCACGGCAAGGTCGGCGGCAGGCTCAATGATACGCACGCCGCCCACGGCGTTGATGAACACATCCTGATCAAAACAGGCAATGCCCGCGTGGCGATGCAGCACCGCCAGCAGCATCGCCAGTCGCTGCGCGTCCAGACCGACCGTGAGGCGGCGCGGATTGCCGTGCGCGCTGTCGACCAGCGCCTGAATCTCCACCAGCAGCGGGCGCGCGCCTTCCTGCGTCACCAGTATCACCGTGCCGGGCACATCGCGGTCGTGCTGCGACAAAAACAGCGCGGAAGGGTTGTCGACGCTTTTCAGTCCCGTTTCGGTCATGGCGAACACGCCCAGTTCATTGACCGCGCCAAAACGGTTCTTGAAGGCGCGAATCAGGCGAAAGCTGGAATGGGCGTCGCCTTCGAAATACAACACGGTGTCGACGATGTGTTCGAGGACGCGTGGCCCGGCAAGCGCGCCTTCCTTGGTGACGTGTCCGACCAAAATGATGGTGATAGCAAGCTGCTTTGCCAGTCGGGTAAGCTGCGCGGCGCATTCGCGCACCTGCGCCACCGACCCCGGCGCGGAATTGAGTTGCTCCGACCACAGGGTCTGGATGGAATCGACTACCGCTACTTCCGGACGCCCGCTTTTCAGCAGGGCGAGGATTTTTTCCAGATTGATTTCCGTCAGGAGTTTCAGGCGGCTGGCGGAAATCCCCAGTCGCCGCGCGCGCAGCGCCACCTGTTCGCCGGATTCCTCGCCGCTGATGTACAGCGCGTCCACGCGTTCCGAGAGCTTCGCCAGGGTTTGCAACAGCAAGGTGCTTTTGCCGATGCCGGGATCGCCGCCGATCAGCACCACGCCACCCGCCACCAGACCGCCGCCCAACGGACGGTCAAATTCGCGGATGCCGGTCGACAGACGCGTGGCTTCATGCGCTTCAATTTCCGCCAGCGGTTGCGCTTTTACGGCAGGCGTTAACGACTGGAAGCGTCGATGGGCGGCGGATTTTGCTTCCGCCACGCTTTCCACCAGCGTGTTCCACGCGCCGCAGCCCGGACATTGCCCCTGCCACTTGGGCGAGTCCGCGCCACATTCGCTACACAGGTAAACGGTTTTGTTTTTGCTCATGGGATGGATTTTTCCATTACGGATTCCTGTTGCAAACGGCAGGCAATCAAGCCGTTGATGACGCCAAAGACCAGCGCGGCGAGGGCGAAAACCGGCGTCAGGCGGAAGACGCCATCATGCGGAATCAGCCAGAGCCGCGCCAGCAAAACCTGTCCGGCAATATGGGCGAAACTCGCCAGCAGGCTCCAGCTGACCAGTCCGAACCAGCGGCGGGGCAGGTATTGCGCCAGCGCCAGCGCCGCCAGACTGAAAATCGCGCCCGCAAGGCTCAAAAAAAATCCCGGCGCAAGGAATTGTCCCAGCAGCAACGACCCCGCGACCACACGCAGGCCGCTCACCCAGGCCGCGCTTTTCCAGCCGTAACGCGCCAGCGCCAGCAGCGCCACGATATTGGCCAGACCCGGCTTGACCCCCGGCAAAGGCAGCGGAATCGCCGCGTCCACCAGCGAAAGTCCGACTGCCGCCGCCGCGAGGCGGGCGATACGTCGATCGTCGGCGTCGACCTTGAGTTCAATAATTGAGGGAATCATAAGGCGCATTTTTTCCAGTGATGACGAGGCTGACGCGATTGGGCGCGCAAATGGCGATTTCTCCGGCGCGCGAAAGCCAGCCCTGGCGCACACAGTATTGGCGCGGGCCGGGATCGGACACCACGCGGGCGCGTCCCTTTTCCACCGCAATGCGCGTCTCGCCCAAAGGGCCGGGAACCCGAATCTCGCGTGGCGTTTGCAAGTCCGCTTCCAGAAACAACGCGCCTTCCTGCCGGATTACCAGCTTGTCGCCCGCGCCGCCCTGCCAGAAGAGCGGAAAACACAACGCCGTCCCCGCCGCCACCAGAAGCATCAAGGCTAGGTCGCCGGGGCGCAGGAACGCAAGCCACATGCGCGTCAATCTGCGGAGGCGGCGGGCAGGACGCCGGTTTCGGCGTTCTCCGGCGCGGGTCCGGGCGCGGATTCGTTTTCCGGCAACTTGTCGCCCGCCTGCAATCGCGCCTGCCAGTGCGCCAGTTCCACGGGCGGCGTGGAAGAGGCGGATGCGTGTCCGGCGTCGATGGCGTGAATCCAGCGTTCCATGCAGTCGATCCAGCCTTGCAGGATGTCGTAACCCGGCGTGTGATCCAGCCAGAGCGGGTCAAGGATCGGCACGATTTGGGCAAAGCGGAAGGTCGCCCAGACCAGCGGCGCGAGATCCAGCGGTTCCGCCAGTTGCCGGAGATGACGGGCAGACTGGGCGATCGCGGCGCGGTCAGGCGGCACGGCGGATTGCGCGCGTCGCATCTGCCCGATTTCTTCTTGCGCCTCGCGGACAAACAGGGTGTCCAGCGGACGCGAACGCACGCCTTCGTCGCGGCGTTCCAGACGCACAATCAATTGTTCGACCCGCGCTGTCAGCGCGTCGTGCTCAAGAAAATCCTTTTCCTGTAAAAGCTCCAGTACGGCGTCCAGCGTGGTCAACAGACGCGCCGTGGGCGGCGTGGTCTCCAGCGTATCCGTAGCGACCGCCAAGGCTTCCGCCAGATGCAGGGGTGCGGCATGCGCCAACACCAGCGCGCCATCCAGCAGCTTGAACAGAGATTGGCGCAACGGCGACCAGTCGACTTCATCCGGCGCGGCGCGACAGTTGGCCCAGGCCAGACCCATGGCTTCGACCGCGTTATCCCAGAGCGCCCGCTGCGTTGTGGAAAAACGCGGCTCGCGCGGACGCGCCACCAGCGGCAGGATGGACTGGGTGGCTTCCAGCGTGGCCGCCAGGGGATCGCGGGAATGCGCGGGGGCTTCGACGGTTGCAACGGCGGGCGTGACCAGTTGACGCAAGGGCGCTTCCAGCGCGGCGAGCAGGGTGGCGTCAGGCGCGTCCTTCTTGAACGCCTGTTCGACCTTTGTCGCCAGACGCCGATATTCCGGCAGGAGGGTAAGGCGCTGGTCACGAATCGCCCCCAGCAAGGCCGCAGCCGCCACAAAATTCGCCGCCTTGTCCAGCGTCACGGCGGCGCATTGCGCTTTCAACGCCTGCAACATGCTTTCCAGCCCCGCCTGTCCCGCCGCTTCTTCCGGCGTTTTCAGCCAGGCCAGCAGCCCCTTTTGATAAGTGGCGCGCAAGTTTAATCCCGCCGCCGGAACGGGCGGCGCGGGAACAGACGCAGGGCTGGCGTCAGCCGACGAGTCGGGCGAAGGCATGGATCACTTCCGGCGGCGCTTGCACCAGTTCAATCAACACGCCTTCGCCGCTGACGGGGAATTCCCCGTTGCCTTTGGGGTGCAAAAAACAGATGTCGAAGCCTGCCGCGCCTTTCCTGATGCCGCCGGGCGCAAAACGCACGCCGTTTGCCGTCAGCCATGTCACAGCGCGCGGCAGGTCATCGATCCACAACCCGACATGATTCAGGGGCGTGGCATGGACAGCAGGTTTTTTTTCCGCGTCCACCGGTTGCATCAGATCGACTTCCACCTTGAAGGGGCCGCTGCCGATGGCGCAGATGTCCTCATCCACGTTTTCCCGCTCGCTTTGAAACGTTCCGGTGAGCGCCAGACCCAGCTTATCCACCCACAGGGTCTTGAGCCTTTCCTTGGAAACGCCGCCAATGGCGATTTGCTGAATGCCCAGCACCTTGAAGGGACGCGCGCCGTCTTGTGCCTTGTCCATGAGATTCCTTTGCGCGGATTGATGGGAAAACGGATATTTTACCCTTGCGGACGGGATTTTCGTCTGCGGCAAAGGCAGAACGGATGGAGCCGCGATTTTGTCGCAGGTATTTTTTCCGATCCCGAATCCCGGATTGCCATTAAAATTTCACCTTTGCCGTAAGCCCGACGGGGCGTTGTAAGGAGAAAAGATTGAACAATATGTTCAGAGGTTTATTGGTGTGGGTAGTCATTTTGCTGGTGCTGATCACGGTATTCAACCAGTTCAGCAATGTGTCCATGCAGACTGCGGGCACGGAAACGGTGGAGTATTCGCAGTTTCTCGCCGAAGTCAGGAACGGACGCATCAACAAGGTCGTCATCGAGAACAACAAGCTCAAGGCCACCACCACGGACGGCAGGCAAATCACCACCGTTGCCGCGAGTGACCTGTGGCTGATCAACGACCTGCTCAAATACAACGTCAAATTCGAGGTCAAGGCGGATGAAGAACCGTCGCTGTTGATGAGCATCTTCATCAACTGGTTCCCCATGCTGCTGCTGATTGGCGTCTGGGTGTTTTTCATGCGCCAGATGCAGGGCGGCGGACGTGGGGCGTTTTCCTTTGGCAAGTCGCGCGCCAAGCTGATGGATGAACGCCAGAACGCCGTCACTTTCGCCGATGTCGCCGGTTGCGACGAAGCCAAGGAAGAAGTGCAGGAACTGGTGGACTTTCTGAAAGACCCCAGCAAATTCCAGAAACTCGGCGGACGCATCCCCAAGGGCGTGTTGCTGGTGGGCAACCCCGGCACCGGCAAAACCCTGCTGGCCAGAGCCATCGCGGGCGAGGCCAAGGTGCCGTTCTCCAGCATTTCCGGCTCCGACTTTGTGGAAATGTTCGTCGGCGTTGGCGCGGCCAGAGTGCGCGACATGTTCGAGAACGCCAAAAAGCAGGCGCCCTGCATCGTTTTCATCGACGAAATCGACGCCGTGGGGCGGCATCGCGGCGCGGGTCTGGGCGGCGGCAACGACGAGCGCGAACAGACGCTGAACCAGCTTCTGGTGGAAATGGACGGCTTCGAAGGACAGACCAGCATCATCGTCATTGCCGCCACCAACCGCCCCGACATTCTGGATCCGGCGCTGTTGCGCCCCGGTCGCTTTGACCGCCAGGTGGTGGTGCCGTTGCCGGATATTCGCGGACGCGAGCAGATTTTGCTGGTGCATATGCGGAAAGTTCCGGCGCATGAAGATGTCAAGGCCGACATCATCGCCCGCGGCACACCGGGTTTTTCCGGCGCGGATCTCGCCAATCTGGTGAATGAAGCCGCCCTCTTTGCCGCGCGCGGCAACAAGCGGCTGGTCGATATGGAAGACTTTGAACGCGCCAAGGACAAAATCATGATGGGCGCGGAACGTCGCTCCATGGTCATGACCGAGGAAGAAAAGCTGAACACGGCCTATCATGAATCCGGTCACGCCGTCGTCGCGCGCCTGACGCCCAAATCCGACCCGGTGCATAAAGTCACCATCATCCCGCGCGGTCGCGCCCTGGGACTGACCATGCAACTGCCGGAACAGGATCGCTATGCCTATGACAAGGAATATCTGCTGTCGCGCATCGCCGTGATGTTCGGTGGGCGCATTGCCGAAGAAGTATTCATGAACCAGATGACCACCGGCGCTTCCAACGACTTTGAACGCGCCACGGCGATGGCGCGCGACATGGTGACGCGCTATGGCATGTCCGACGATCTGGGGGTGATGGTCTATGGCGAAAACGAAGGCGAGGTGTTTCTGGGGCGTTCCGTCACTCAGCACAAGAATGTTTCCGAAGCCACCATGCAACGGGTGGACGCCGAAATTCGCCGTATCATCGACCAGCAATACGCGCTGGCGCGCAAAATCCTGGAAGACAACCGCGACAAGGTGGAGGCCATGACCAGGGCGCTGCTGGAATGGGAAACCCTGGATGCCGAACAAATCGACGACATCATGGAAAACCGCTCGCCGCGCCCGCCCAAGCCCAGCATGAGCCAAGCCGCGCCGCAAAGCGACAAGGACGGCAAGGACGGCGCCCCCAAAGCCGCGCCCAACGCGCCTGCGGCGGCGTGAAGGCAATGAAAGCGCCGCAACCCTTTCAATATCAGGGTAGCAAACGCCTTCTGGCGGCAACGATTTTGCGCTACCTGCCTTCCGGAATGCCGCGACTGGTTGAGCCTTTTGCGGGATCGGCGGCGCTTTCCATTGCCTGCGCGCTCAAGGGGAGCGCGGCGCGATATTGGCTGAATGACTGCAATCAACCGCTTGCGGAATTGTTGCGGCAGATTATTCATCACCCTGAAAAGGTCGCGGATGCGTATCAGTCCTTTTGGCGCGATCAATCCGAAATGGCGCTGACGCACTATTATTGCGTCCGTGAGGATTTTAATCGCACCCGCGATCCGTTCTTGCTGCTTTATCTGTTGGCGCGTTGTGTCAAGGGCGCAGTGCGTTACAACGCGAATGGCCTGTTTAATCAAAGCCCCGACAAACGCCGTTTGGGGACGCGTCCGCAAACCTTGCGTCACAACCTGATGGCGGTTTCCACGCTGCTTTGCGGACGCGCTTTGGTAACGGCGCGGGATTATCATGAAGTGTTGGTCGACTGCCAGCCGACCGATGTCGTTTATATGGATCCGCCCTATCAGGGCGTATGCGGCGAACGGGACGCGCGTTATTTCAGCGGTATCGTATTTGAAGATTTTGTCGACGCGCTCACGCAACTCAATGAACGCGGCATTCGTTTTCTGCTGAGCTACGATGGACGCCTGGGCGGGCAGCATTATGGCAAGGCATTGCCTGCCGCCCTTGATTTAACACATGTAGAAATTAAGGCGGGACGTTCTGCGCAGGCAACGCTTCTAGGGCGCAATGCCATGACAATGGAGTCAATTTATCTTTCGCGTTCACTCGCCGAGGAAATAAACCTGGGCGCAAACATGCATAATCTTGCGCGAGGACAACAAAAGATACCATCGTCCTTGTTTTCCCCTGCCTTGCCAATATGACAAAATACTCAAAAGTATTCCTTGATCTGTGCGCTTCCATTACGGATAAACGTCCAAGGACAGTTATTGAGCATATACTCAAACACGGTCAGATCACGACCGATGAACTCAAAACACTTTACGGTTACAACCATCCGCCCCGCGCTGCCCGTGATGCGCGGGAAAGAGGCGTTCCGCTCAAAACCATACGCGTGACCGGTCCTGACGGACGAAAAATTGCTGCTTATTGCTTTGAAGATATGGGTAATATCCGTTTTCGATGTTTTGATGGACGTACAGGATTGTCCAAGGCAATCAAGGACAAACTGGTCGCGCAATATGGTTGTCGCTGTTTTATTTATCTGGAAGAAATGGAATACAGGGATTTGCAGATAGACCACAGGATTCCTTACGAGATAGCAGGAGAGGCTGACGAACTTCATGTGGAAGATTTCATGCTCTTGTGCGCTTCGGCAAACCGGGCAAAATCCTGGTCATGCGAACATTGCGAGAACTGGAAAACCGCGAAAGACAGAACGCTTTGTCTGACGTGTTACTGGGCATTCCCGGAATCCTGTCGGCATGTGGTGATGCGACAAGTTCGTCGGCTTGATCTGATTTGGCAGGGCGCAGAAATTTCGGCTTATGAGCATTTAAAGGAAAATGCGCAGTCCGCAGGAAAAAACATGCCGGATTTTGTGAAGGAAATTCTGGCGAAAGTGGTAAATTTATGATGTCGAAACATGCGCCTACATTGCCGCTGACAACGCGCAACCGGATATGCGTCTGGGTGGCTTCCCTGCGTCTGCAGACGCTGCCGCTGGCCTGTTGCGGCATCGTGACGGGCAATGCGTTGGCCTGGTCTTCCGGTCTGGCGTGGCGCGGCGCGGTGTTCTGGGCGGCGTTGGCGACGGCCTCGCTGTTGCAGATTCTCGCCAATCTGGCGAATGATTATGGCGATTTCAGCAAGTCCGCCGATACGCCCCGGCGGCTTGGCGCCCGACGGGGAATGCAGTTGGGGTTGATTACGCCGGAGGAAATGCGGCGCGCCCTCTGGCTGACGGTGGCGCTCTGTCTGTGTTGCGGCGGCGTTCTCCTGTATCTGGCCTGCAAGACGCCGGACGTTTTGCTGGTATTTGTGGGCCTGGGCGCAGTCTCCATCTTCGCGGCGCTGACCTATACGCTGGGACGATATGCCTATGGCTATCACGGTCTGGGCGATGTGTCGGTGCTGGTTTTTTTCGGCTGGGTTGCCGTGGGCGGCAGTTTTTATCTGCAAACGCAAACATTTCACGCGGCGGTGCTGCTGCCCGCCACCGCATGTGGCCTGTTGAGCGTGCTGGTGCTGAACATCAACAACATACGCGATCTGCATGAGGATCGACTGAGCGGAAAAATTACCCTCGCCGTCCGTTTGGGCGCGGTATGGGCGCGACGTTACCATCTGGTTTTGCTGACGACGAGCCTTCTGTTTCTGACCGCTTCGGCATGGCAGTGGGGACAGCAACAGGGGCGTTTCTGGGTCTGGCTGTTCCTGTTCGCCCTGCCGCTCTTTTACAAAAACGCCCTGACCGTGCTGCGCAACCGCGAAGCCCAATCCTTGCATTCGCAACTGGGCGTCGCCATCCAAATCGGCATCGTCGCCCTCGGCGGCTTCGCGCTGGGACTGACGATCTGAAATCAACGGCGCAGTGCGCCACAGGAAAGTGATTCCGCCTTTCAGGAGAGAAGTCGGCATCGCCCCAGCCTTCGGCAAGTCTTCAAAACAAATAAAAACCTGAACGTGAATTCATCGTAAATAGTGTAACCTACTTGTATGTCGCGCGGCGTCTTCATTCGGGAAGCGCCCTGTCCGCCCACGCGTAAAATCATCGGGAAAATACCATGCAGCGAAAACTTGTCGCCTTTGTCCTGGCCGCGCTGGCATCCGGCGCTGTTTTTGCTCAATCCAACGTGCAGGTTTACGGCGTGGTCGATGTTGGGTTCAGCCATCGCGGCGACAATGTTAACCGGCGCGTAGGCAGCCAGAATGCCATTGATTCCGGTATTTCTTCCGGTACGCGCATCGGGTTCAAGGGAGCGGAAGATTTGGGCAGCGGGCTGAAGGTATTGTGGACACTGGAAGCCGGTTTTGCCGCCGACACAGGCGAGCACAAACAAAACGACCGGTTGTTCGGGCGGCAGGCTTTCGTTGGACTGAGTGGCGCTTTCGGCACGGCGCTCGCGGGGCGTCAGGATGCGCCGTTTCATAACCTCCTCTCCGACCTTGACCCTTTTCATGGCGGCACCGTCGGGCGCTATCGCAATACCTTTGCGGCGGGAGCCAATACGGGGGGAGAAAACCTGTTTGAGCCTTATCGTCTGGATAACGCTGTCCTCTACACCACGCCCGATTTTTCCGGTCTCAGCATCGCCGTCGCCTATTCCAACAACGCGATAGGACAGGAAGCCGTGGGCAATGCGGGGGATTACCGCATCCTCAACATCGTGCCGCGCTACACGAACGGAGCATTAAGCCTTGGCGTTTCCTGGCATCGCATCCAAAGCGAAGACGGCGACAACGTGAATATCCACAACTGGATGCTCGGCGGCGCTTACGATTTCGGCGTAGTCAAACTCTCCGCTTTCTATGACGAAAACAAATGGAATGACGCGATGAACGTCGCCAACAATGACCTGAAACTGAAAGACTGGATGATTGGCCTGACCGCACCCTTCGGCAAACACGCGATTCAAGCGGCATACAATCAATCCAGACTTTCATGGCATGACGATAGCGGCAAGGCACGGCAATGGTCGCTGGGTTACACCTACACCCTTTCCCGCCGCACCAGCTTCTACGCCGCCATCGCTGACCTGCATAACGACAAATCCCGCAAAACGCCAGGACTCCTCAGTACCAGGGCAGCTTCCCTCAGCGACACCGACAATCCCGGTAACGGTTACCAGAGCGGCTTTCAGTTTGGCGTGAAACAGGTCTTTTGAGAGTAATCCCTGTTACTTCAAGCGCCTGTAAATTTCCACCGGACTGTCTTCAGCGACAAATTTTCCGACGGCAGGGATGATGCGCTTGAAGTGTTCGCTGTTGATGTGCGCGGTCAGCTTGGCAAGGCTTTCCCATTCTTCGATGAAAGTAATGATGTTCGGGTTGCCGTCCGATTCGTAGAGTTCGTAGGTAATGCAGCCATCTTCTTTGCGAGTGGCGGTAACCATTTCTTCCAGAAGGGCGAGCGCCTGGTCTTTCGTCCCGTCTTGCAGGATGTTTTTGGCGACGACTTTAATCATGAGGGCTTCCTTGTTCATCGGGTCTGTGGGCGGGGGCAGCCGTGTAAAACTTGTCCCACAGCACCTCCTTCCAACTGTTGGATAAGATTATGCCATCAAATTTCGGGACTAAACATCTAGCGATCCTATCAAGAACCTTAACGACATGGCTGCCATCTTGATGAGACGGTTCAATTGGATTTCTGCCGAACTGGAGCCTTACTTCAAGCCCGTCCACTACGAATCTCCACAGTCCAACGAGGACGGCGGTAGACTCATCTATTGAGTCTCTGGGGAGATCGACAGATCGAGAGATTGTTACACTTTATTTACAAATTATCGCTCACGCGCGGACGGCGATAACCCTCAATGCCATCGGCAATGCAGCGGCCGTTCCTGCAATTAAATTGCGCGTGGCGCAATAAAATCCAACGTGTTGGTTATCATTACAACAGCATTCAGGCGATTGTCCTGTTAAAATCCCCGCATTGCTTACAGGGAGCGCGTTGTCATGCAGGCTTTTCAGGATTATTACCCCGACAAATTCAGTCATTGCTTTGGCTGCGGCAGGCTCCATCCGCAGGGGTTGCGGCTCAAAACCTTTTGGGACGAAGCCGATCCGGACAGCACCCTCACCCGTTTTACACCCGCGCCGCTCTATAGCGGTGGTGTGCCGGAACATGTGTATGGCGGCCTGATTGCGGCGTTGTTTGATTGTCATGGCACGGCTTCCGCCGCTGCCTTTGCCTGTCGCGCCGAAGATCGTCCGTTCGCCCGACTCATACGCTACGTCACGGCTTCCCTGAACATCGACTTTCTGCGCCCTACCCCGCAAAACACGGAACTCATTCTCCGCGCCCGCCTGCTTGAACACTCCGGTCGCAAGGTCAGACTGGCGATGGACCTTACCGCTGCCGGACAAACCTGCGCCCGTGCCGAAATGCTGGCGATCCGTTTCCGTGAGGAAACAGACGCCAAACCTCAATAGAACTTCGGCGGTCCGCCCGCGCCGCTGGAAGTTGCTTGCGCGCTGCGGCCTGTCAGGCTGTATTCCAGAACCAGCGCGCCTTTTGCGTCTTGCAGGTTGAAGCCGGTCACTTGTACGCTGCCTCCGCTGGATGATTTGGCTTTCAGGGCATGCAGGGTGTCGGAGCCGGAAAGCGTGACCTTCCAGTTTTTGTGCGTCGTCGCGCCATTGGCGTCCTTCGCCTGAACGCTGCCATCGGTAAAGATCACACGCCAGCCGGACGCGCCGATCTCGCCTTCGCCTTTGGTAAAAGCAAGACGATACGCCTTGCCGCTGTTGCTGCCGTTATCCGCCAACACGCCCTGAAAAATAATGCCTTTGGCCAGATTCATCCGAAATTCAAATGCGTAATCCAGACCGGCGTCAATCGTTCCCTTCACATTGACCAGAATAGGCGCGTTTCCTCCACCCAGGCCCGCTCCGCCCGCCGTGGCGGTCGGGTCAATGCCGCCGAAGCCGCCCGGATTCTGCGCGCTAATCGTTTTGGAAGCCGAACGCGCGGCGCTTTGCAACAGGCGGGCGCTGAACGCGGTTTTTTTGACGCCGACAAAATCGCGCAGGTTGATGCGGGTATTGCCGCCAAAACTCAGGGCGGTGTCATCATTGAACACAATCCGCACCCGCCCCGTGGCGTCGGTGGCAATTACATCGGAATCCAGAACTGAAGCATTTTGTCGCAGGGGTTGCGTCTGCCCGCTACGCAACAGCGTCGCGCCGGGAACCAGCTGCGCCACCTTGCCCACCTCCGCCGCCTGAACCAGCGCCGCCGCCGCAAGACCGAAAAGAAACGCGCCGCAACGCAGAAAAAATGTTCGAGTCATGGTATCGCCTCCCATTACACAATACCTGTCATGAATTGCACAGGCAAACCCAGAAAGTAAACCCTGTACAAGCCAGAATCCGTCCTTCCCGCGAAAACAGGAATCCAGTGTTTTCAAGGACTTGTAGATTCCTGCTTACGCAGGAATGAGGGTTATTCAGAATTTCCAGAGAAGCTTGAAATGTAACAACATTTGCTGGCAGTGACAACGCATCCCCGCAAATGGCAGTAGCGCAAACACAACGCGCATCTCGCCGGATTTGCAATTGTCGTGAAATCGCCTTGCCCCCGAAAACTGCGCGCGCCATGATGATGCTCCCGATTCACCGCCCCGAAAACCCCGCCGATCCCGCGCTGACGGAATCCCTGTTCGCCGCGCGTGACATTCCTGTGCATAACCCGTTCTTTGGCGGCCTTTGTCCCGACGTGACGTACAGATTGATCCTTGCAATGTCCGCAGCGTCATGGTTCCACAAGCGCGGCAAGCCATGTTTTGGAAGATGTGTTGGAAAAACTGACGGATAACCTCCTTTCTCCGGCGCAGGCATCGCGCCCCGTCCGGCATTCAGGAAAATCTGCCGCATGACCATCGAATTTTTCATGATGGGCTGGTTCATCCCCGCAAAACCGGAGCGTTCAGAAACAGACGACACTCCGGCATGAAGGAAGCAGGCGCGTGGTTTTCGTCACACAGGACGACCAATCCGAAGATTTTTGCCGACGCGCTGCGCCCTCACCTGCGCCGCAACACGAACTCGAACACGCCGCCGTTTTCGCCTTGCGTCAGCAGGGCGTTGCCGCTTTGTTCGGCGAAGGCGGGAAAGTCCTGGCGCGCGCCGGGGTCGGTCGCCAGCACCCTGAGCGTTTGCCCGCTTTCCATGCCCGCCAGCGCCTTCTTGGTGCGCAGGATGGGCAAGGGGCAATTCAGCCCGCGCACATCGAGTTCGTGATCAACCTTCATGTGGCATTCTCATGGCGATTTCGCTTCCGCCTGCTTTTGTTTCAACTGGCGCAAGCGGGCGTCGATGGTGGAACTGGTGTAAAAATCGTTGTCCCCGGCGCGTTGCGCCAATTCAAGCTGCTCAATGGCGGCGGGCAGCGCGCCTTCCAGCGCGTAGGCTTCCGCCAGCGCCTGATGTTGTTGTCCCATCTTGCCCAGCGCCGCGTAAGCTTGCGCCTGTAATCTGTACAGGCGGGCGTCGCTCGCATTTTTACGCAGACGTTGCTCGAAAAAAGCCTGCGCCTCGCTAAAACGCCGATTCTCCAGCAAGACCTTGCCATAGGCGTACACCAGCGCCACGGCGTCGGGATAGCGGCTTAACGCCTCCCGAAAGGCCGCCAGACCGCCCGCCAGATCGCCACGCCGGACGCGGGCTTCGGCGTAAAGGCGATCAATCATCGGCGCAGCGTTCTGGCTCTGACGTAGGGCATTCAGGATATTTTCCGCCGCCGCCCAATCCTTTTTGCGCGCATGAGCGACCGCCAGACCGTATTGCGTGACGGCGACATTCAGGGTTTTCTGTTCGGTCAGCAACGCCTGAAAATGCGCCACCGCTTCGGCGGGCGTACCGCGCAGGGCTTGCAGACGGGCGCGCACCAACTGGAATTCCAGACTGTCCGGCACCTGCCGATAAGGCTGGTTCAATTCCCGATTCTGCATGTCGGAAATGCGCTCGATGCTCAACGGGTGGGTACGCAGATAAACCGGCGCGTTGTTTTCATACACCCGCGTCGCCCGTTGCAGACGGGAAAAGAACGCGGACATGCCACGCGCGTCAAATCCGGCCTTTTGCAGGATCTGAAAACCGGCGCGGTCGGCTTCGCGCTCAAAGTCGCGGGAAAAACCCAGTTGCGCCTGTATCGCGCCAGCGGACGCGCCCGCCATCGCTGCGCCCACCGCGTCCGGACTGGAATGCGCCGCCAGGATGGCGGCGGCCATTACCAACAGACTGGCGGTGGAAATCTGGTTTTGTCGGACAATACCGCGCGCCAGATGGCGTTGCGTGACATGCGAGACTTCGTGCGCCAATACGCCCGCCAGTTCCGATTCGCTCTGCACCGCCAGGATCAGGCCGCTGTTGACGCCGATATAACCGCCGAACATGGCGAAGGCGTTAATCATCGGATCATTCACCGAAAAAAAATAAAAGCCGATGCCGGGGTCGGAACTGGCGGCAGCCAGACGATTGCCCAGACGGTTCAAATAGGCTTCGACTTCCGGATCGTCAAGATACATCGCGTCGCGCCGGATTTCGTTCATGATTTCCTGGCCGATTTTTTTCTCGGTCTGCATACTCAGTTCCGCGCTGGCGGAATCGCCCAGTTCCGGCAGATCGTTCTCGTTGATCTGCCCCCAAGCCGATCGCGCCGCACCCAGAACAAGACACAGCGTCAACAAAAAACAGCGGAGCAACGAAGAAAATGTCATGATGCAAAACTCGAAAAAACCACGCGACACGCGCCACACTATAGCCTATTGCCCTTGCGAACGGCGATGCGCGCCTTCGGCGCGGGCAATATTCCGAAGGAAAACGCATCCCGCCTTACTTGCCGCCGAAAATCCGGCGAACGTCGTCTTGTAATGATGTCATCCCCATCGTCCCCACAGCGCATCACGATTGTCCGGCTGGCCTGACCTCAATCGTCGTCGGCTACGCAGGGCAGGTCGATAAGGGCAGGGGCGAGGCAGGGACGGGAGTAAAGGTAGCCTTGCAGCAGATCGCATTGCATCTCCACCAGACAGCGGCGTTGTTCTTCGTTTTCCACGCCTTCCGCAATGGTTTCCATGTGCAGGGTATGCGCCATCAGCACCACCGCCTGCACCAGAGAAAAGGTATTCTGGTCCCCATCGCTCACAATGCCATCAACAAAACTCTTGTCGATTTTAATCACATCCACCGGATAACGCGCCAGATAGGAAAGCGAAGAATAGCCAGTGCCGAAATCATCAATGGCAATTCGCAAACCCTTCTTCCGCAGACAGGTAAACACATTGAAAATCCGCTCCGGATCATCGATCATTGAGGATTCGGTCAGTTCAAGCTCCAGACAATTCGGATTGACGCCAGTCGCCTCGACGATTTCCAGCACCATTTCCGTAAAGCCGGGATTACGAAACTGGTGGGCGGAAACATTGATGGCAATCCGCTGTATCGGCAGGCCGGAACGCTGCCATTCCACCAGTTGCCGACAACCGTTTTCCAGACACCAGCGTCCCAGGGTTTCGATATAGCTGGAATTTTCCGCCAGACCGATGAAGTCCTGGGGCATGAGCAGGCCGCGTGTGGGATGCTGCCAGTAGCATAGCGCTTCCACGCCGTGAATCATGCCGCTGCGTGTATCGACCTGCGGTTGGTAGTAAAGACGCAGCTCGTTGCGCCGGACGGCGTGGTGCAACTCGTTTTCCAGTTCCAGACGCTCCAGCGAATGCAGGTTGTCGCTCTCCTGAAAAAAGCGGAACGTGGCGCGTCCGGCGTCTTTGGCGTTATGCAACGCCACATCGGCGTTTTTCAGCAGGACTTCCCAGGTTTCGCCATCGGCAGGATAAACGGCAATGCCGATACTGACCGTGATATGAATCTCCCGCCCTTCCAGATCGAATGGCGTGGCAAAGGCGCTCATGACAAGTCTGGCCTGTTTGGCGGCGTCCGCGTGGGAAGTAATGCCATCCGGCAGCAAAACGGCGAATTCGTCGCCGGAAAGCCGCGCCAGGGTATCGCCTTCATGCAATAACGTCTGTACCCGCTGCCCCACCGCAGACAGCAGATTGTCGCCCGCGCGATGCTCCAGAGAATCATTGATGTTCTTGAAATGGTCAAGATCGAACAGGATGACCGCCAACGGACGATGACTGCGATGCGCCTGCCGCACCGCCGTTTCCAGACGATCCTGGAAAAGCAACCGGTTGGCCAGACCGGTCAACAGATCGTGATAAGACAAACGATGAATGCGGGCTTCCACCTGCTTGCGCTCGGAAATATCGGAAAAGAGCGCAATGTATTGCGCCACATCGCCTTCCTCGTTACGCACCACCGTAATGGAAAGCCATTCAGGATAGGTTTCGCCATTCTTGCGGCGATTGATGATTTCCCCTTGCCAGCGGTCAGACTCGCTCAGGTTGCGCCACATGTCGCGAAAAAATTCTTTGTCATGCAGACCGGAACCCAGCAATTCGCCCGGCGTCTTGCCCTGGGCCTCGACCTCGCTGAAGCCGGTAATCCGGGAAAAAGCCGGATTGATCGAAATAATCCGCCCATCCGGCCCGGCAATGGTCATGGCTTCGGAAAGGCTGCCAAAGACGCTGGCGGCAATCCGCAACCGCGCCTCGGATTGATGCTGCGCGGCGACATCGCGGAAAGACGCCACGTACCCCTGCGCGACGTCCGTGTTATCCAGGTTCGGCAGCGGCCCGCCCAGGAAAAAGGCGGGAAAATGCTCGCCATTGGCGCGACGCAACCATTCTTCGCCCTCAAACGAACGCCCGTACTGGCGCGCGGCGCGGAAGGCGGAATCCGACAGGGATTCGCGTGGCCAGATTTCCGCCAGATCGCGCCCCAGCAAGTCCGCTTCCTGTCTGCCCAGCAAAATTTCAGCGCGCTGGTTCATGAAATTCAACCGTCCTTCGCCGTCAAAGCTCAAAATACCTTCGCCCAAATGATCGGCAATGTTATCCAGCAGAGAATGGCTACTTTCCAGTTCCCGCGCCGTATATTGCAAACGTAGCATAATCAGCACCACCGACACCACCATGATCAGCGCAAAAACCGCCATCAGCCGCCGATAATATTCCGCCTGCGCGGACGCCTGATTGTAAGCGCGGACATATTCGCCATAGGCCAGTTCCAGATCCTGCGCAAAGTAATTGCGCGAAATGGCAAGCATCAAGCGTTGCATCGGCAGGTGATTATTCACAATCTGCCGCGCGTGCGCCGCCAGCAGCGAGCTGCGCGTCGCCGTCACGCCCGGCCAGGTTTTGCCGAGCGCCTCCAGTTGCTCCAGATGGGCAAGGATGGCCGGAATGTCCTCCGTCTGCTGTTCATTGATGAACACCAACACATCGCGGGTAATGGCGTTCAGCAGATCAACATTACCCACTTTCGCCGCGTGAAGCTGCCGCGAAAGATTGACAAAGTGATACAGGGAATTGACCAGCACGGTATTCTGACGCTTGAAATCATCCAGCGCCGTTTCCTTCGCGCGCCACGCCTGACGGGTCGAAACCAGAGCTTCCGGCAAGCCCATCTGCTCAAACTGCGTCTGCAGGCCCTGCAACAGATTCGTCACCTGCAAGGTGGAACTCGCCAATGAATCATAACCCTGCAACTGGCGATGCCGCAGACGCAACACGTCCAGATTGACGCGGGTGTCCAGCGCCAATATCTGGCGCATATCCAGTTCAACCTGACCGCGCGCCTTGTCATCAACCACGCTGCTCTGAACGTAAAAAACAAACAGCGCGCCACCCAGCACCACCAGCAACGACCACGGCCAAAGTGTGCGCCAAACCGATTTCAGGCTCATTGCAGTTTCTCCCCGGTCAAGGTGTGTAGAAAGAGCACGATAGACGAAATATCCTCTCCGGACAAATCCACTCCCAATTGAAAACGTCCCATGCGCGCCACCGCGTCTTCCAGTGAATTCGACGAAGCGTCATGGAAATACGGCGGGGTCAGCGCCACATTCCGCAGACTGGGCACCTTGAACACATGTTTGTCTTCTTCGCGCCCCGTCACATTGAAACGCCCCAGATCCGCCGCCGTCGCTTCCTTGTTGGCAAAGTAGTCCTGCATCACGCCAAAACGCTGAAAAAGATTGCCACCGACATTTTCGCCCTGATGACAGGCCACGCAGCCATGCCGCCGAAAAAGACGATACCCTTCCAGTTCCTCATCCGTGAGCGCGCTCATATCGCCCAGCAACCAGCGATCCATGCGAGAAGGCGTCACCAGCGAACGCTCGAATTCAGCAATGGCGTCCTGCACCATCGCCGCAGTGGGCTCCGACTGGTAAACGGCGCGAAAAGACGACACCATCCGCGCGTCCGCGCGCAGGGTCGCCAGCACCTTGTCCCAAGTATTCGCCATTTCCACCGGATTGAGCAGAGGCCCTGCCGCCTGCTCTTCCAGAGAGTCCGCGCGTCCATCCCAGAATTGACGGAAATTGAAGACGGCGTTATACACCGTCGGCGCATTGATGTTGCCTTCCTGTCCGTCCACGCCAAGCGAACGGGCGCGCCGATCTACGCCGCCCGTCGCCAGATCATGACAGGTGGCGCAACTGACGCTGCCATCACGGGAAAGCCGTGCGTCATGAAACAGGAGTTTCCCCAACGCCACCTTCTGCGCGTTCAATGTCGTCCGTTCACGAATGGGCGACAACGGCTCATCCAAATGCGCGCCGGGCGCTGCTGGCGCCTCACTACGCAAAACCTCCCTTGTCGGCTCCACCGCCCCGGAAAACTGAAAATGGAAATAAACAACGCCCAACACCAGAACAATACCCGCCATCAACCCCAGCCCAAGCCATTTTTTCCGCTTTGAAGGAACACGTTCCGTCTTTCGGTTCAACATGATGTGAATGTCCGCCGTTTTTTGTCTCAGGGAAAATGCGATCATTTTAAAAGGAGTTCTCGTTTGATACAAATCGTAGCGCGCTATTGACGCCACAAAACAACATTAAACAACCCCGACGCGAGTCATGCCAAATATTATGCTTATTGGGCAATACGGCTTGCAGCGCGGCATTTCCAACCATGAACGATGGCGCAATACGCCATATGGCTATCGTTTTGTCCTGACGCGCGGTGGCGGCAGTGAAATTCAGATCGGGGTTGCTGATGAAAAGACCTCTGGCTCCTGAACGCCCAGATATCCGAATACCGCCCGTCCCACCCGGCCTTCGAGGTCGCGGCGGTCGGTTTCATCCTGTTCGCCTGCCGCGTTGATTAGCGCCGACACGATGACGATCAGGTCGGCGATGGTCGTCTCCATATGCGTGGGCGGCGAAATGTCGGCGCGGGAAAGAATTTGTCGCAACAGGTCAAGGAAGGCCGCGCCGGATTCCGCGATTTCCTGGGCGATGGCGGGGCGGCTTTCCTCGAAATCCAGCAGGCGCATGAGGCCGGGACGGCGTAATTGCTGGTGCACGGAGGCGGCAATGAAACATCGCAGCGCCTTTTGCCCGTCCGGCTCCAGCAAGGCGCTTTGCGCTTATTGAAGAAAAGCGTCGCGCTCGCGCCGGATCAGCGCCACGATCAGCGCGTCCTTGCCCGGAAAATACTGATATAGCGAACCAATGCTGACCCCGGCGCGCTGGGCAACCCGATTAGTGTTCAGTCCTGACAACCCCTGCGTTTCCAGAACGCGCGCCGCCGCTTCCAGAATGACGGCAACGTGTGTTCGGCGCGGAACTGTCGCGGGAGCTTGCGCGGTTTGCGCCGCGCTATCCGCTTATCCTCGATGTCCGCGTTCACCTGCTTTCCAATAGCCCTTGGCGTTCACGTAGCGACGGTCTTGATGGCGCTCGTTCAACCAGAACGCGCGCCAGCTTTTGACCCAATCCGCTTCGCCCGCGATCCAGACTTGACCGGGCATGGCGAGATCTGGAGATTGCGTGAGCGGGCGAACAGCCGGAATGCAATCACGCTGCGGCACGGTCGAATACCCCCATTCGACCTGCAATCTGGCAAGCGAGTTGAGCGGTTGTCGTTCTGCGCTGTCGTGGATGACCAGAAAGACGTGCGCTTCGATATTCGCGGGCAAAACTTCCAGAATGCGCGCGACGGCAGGGAGCGCGGTAGCGTCGGCGGCGAGCCAAAACCATCTGGAATCTGCGAATAGCTGAAAGCCGCCGTTTCTTGGCCCCTGGATTTCTACCGCGTCGCCAGGTCGGGTGAGCCGCGCCCAGTCGGAGACCGTGCCCTTGCCTTCGCCTTCGCCGTGCAGGACGAAATCCAGATCGATAACGCCCACCTCCGTGTCGACGCGACGCAGGGTGTAGCCGCGTCCGCTACGCCCGTCCAGTGTGACCTTGACCCAAGCGGCAGGTTTGTTGACGCTTGCCGCGTTCGCTTGCAGCCAGTCGGCGATCGCCACGCCGCCCAATGCCAGGCGACGCATCCGTGGAGTGATGTTTTCGGCGCGCAAAACGGTAGCGCGCACTTGCGAGCGGGTAAATAAGGATTGCAAGAAACTCATGTTTTGACGCCTTGGTTTTCGCGGCGCGGAGATTTGTCAGAAGCCGCCCGCGCCAGATTGTTCGACGCGCCCATTTTGCGAGTAATCACTCATTTTTGAAACTCGCATTCCCGCCGGATTGCGTTCATCGCTTGATGCCGCAAGGAAAGCAATGCAGCGGCGAAACGACCATGATGAATTGCTCACATTTTCCAATTGCATCCCGACAACCGACAAGCGGTGATTCCACAAATCTGGAGCGAATCAAACAACTATTGCGGTCATACCTCAATCGCGCGCTACCCCTGATTTTTTCCGTGTTTTTTCCCATGCGCTGCGTAATATGCCGGCAAGCTGACGGCGCTGATGACGGCAAGAAGGAAAAACAGATTGCGGTAGCCCATATGGGGAATGACCACGCCGAGCAGGTAAGGGCCGATGCCAATGCCCAGATCAAGGAAGATGAAAAAAGTGGAAGTCGCCTGCCCCATCCGCGCCTTGGGAACGCGTTTCAGGGAAGCCGCTTGGGCAGTGGATTGAAAATTGCCGATACCGACGCCCAGCAGAATGCCGGAAAGCAGAAGCATCGGCGTCGTCCGGGTCAGAGCCAGCAGAATGAAACCACAGACGGTGAGGATCAAGGCCGGATAGATGATGTGGTTCGCCCCCTTGTGATCGAAAATTTTTCCGGCAACGGGGCGCGACGCAAAAATGACGACAGCGTAGATCAGGAAGAAAAAACTGGCGGAATGCGCCAGATCCAGTTCACGGGCATAAAAAGAGAGAAAGGCTTGCAACGCGCCATAACAGGTTGCGACCAGCAGTACCACCAGCGCGAGCGGAATCACCTCGCAATCAAGGTAGTTGCGCAGGTGAGAAGCAGAGGCGTGATGGGGATTGTCCGGCGTCGCGTTCGGGGGAATTTTCAGGGTAATCGCGGTGAAAAAACTGATCATCCCGAAACCGGAACAGAGCAGAAAAATGAGGTGGTAGGGCAGGTATTGCATCAGCAATATCCCCAGAAAAGGGCCGAGCGCAAGCGCGAGGATGGTGCTCAGACTGAAATAACCGATACCCTGCCCAATCCGGCTCGGCGGAATGAGGTAAGCGATGAGGGTCGTGGTGACGGCGCCGATACACCCCACGCCCACGCCACTCAAAAAACGCACCCCCATCAGCGCGGGCAGGTTGTCCGCCACATGGTAGAGCAACATGCTGACCGTATAGATCACGATGCCGACAAGCAGGATTTTCCGGAACCCGACGGTATGCAGGATACCGCCAATCATGAAGCGTCCGGCAAGACAGCCGACCAGCATCAACCCGGCCACCAGCCCGGCGGCACTGGGCGAGGCGCAGAAACTTTCGTGCGCGTAAGGCCCGCTGACAATGAACAACAGATAATAGGCCAGCATGACCATGAAATTGATCAGGGCGACGAGAATAAAACTACGGGTGAAAATCATGGTAATTTTTAAAAGAAGAGGCGCGTTGATGTGGATTTGTCGAGAGACCATGAAAAAGCCGCCGGAAAAACCTCCGACGGCTTGCAGACGTTCAGCGCGTTCAACGCGCGGAGGCAATCAGATAATCCACCGCAGACTTGACTTCCGCATCCGACAAGGCCGGATTCCCACCCTTGGGCAGCATGAGTCCCTTGCCGTTCAGGGCGGTCGCATAAAGCGCGTCTTCGCCCGCCGCCAGACGACTTGCCCAAGCCGCCTTGTCGCCCTTCTTGGGCGCGCCCGCAACGCCGTATTCATGACAGGTAAAACAAAGCGAGGCATAAACGCCCGCGCCATCCTTCGCCGCCGGAGCCGGAGCCTCCGGACTTGCCGGAGTCGCCGGATTTTCCACTGCTGCCGTAGCCGTCGCGCCATCGCCTGCCGCCGCATCCGCTACTGCCGCGCCCTGCAATTCAAAACGGGCCACTGGCGCAATGCGCTGCGCCGCGTCCTCCGTCGAAGGCGTCGCTCCACCCTTCAGCGCCAAAGGCGCGACAAACGCCAGAAACAAGCCCACTACAATCGCGATTGCATACAAGAGAGTCCGGTTCATGCCAGCATCCTTTATCTGTAGGTTGGAAAGCTGCGATTATACCGCCAGCGCACAAAACAGATGAAACAATGGACGCTATCCGACAAAACCAGTATCATCGCGCCCCACTGTGCGCCCGTAGCTCAGCTGGATAGAGTACTGCCCTCCGAAGGCAGGGGTCGGACGTTCGAATCGTCTCGGGCGCGCCAGTATCTTTGCGCCGCAAGCCAGACTTGTTTGGCGTTCATCCCTGTCAGTTCTGACAGTTCAATCGCCGCTTCCGCCGTCAGTTGCCGTCTTTTTTTTATGACGTGTGTCAAGGATGGCGCGTGCATCCCGATTCTTTGGGCAAGTTTGCTTTGGCTAACGTTCAGCCTGCGCGCTGCCGTTGTGATGATCTCGTTTAGTTCCATGATGTGACCTCCTGTTTGAGTATATTTTTTTTATAGCGTGTTGACAACGCAGTTAGCACGGTGCTATAAGTAGCGTCGTGCTAACGGATGGCGTCAAAATGCAATTCAAACCCTGTAAACAAGCGGCTTTTGCTTTTTTATTTGTTTTTCCCGCACCGTGCGTCTCGCTCGGCCTCGTACTGTTTACGAGCGATAAGCGCGGTTGCTACATGCTTTTTGATCGTCTCGGCGTCCGGCATATTTTCAACGTCATACACGATCAATGGAATCCCGGCCTCTTCCAGCACTTTTTCTTTGAGCGCGTCCGCCTGTTGCCTGTCGGCTCGCGTGTGGCTGGCTCCGTTGAGTTCGATAGCGGCGATCATTTTGATGTCGTTTCCGTCTTTCCGGCATATGAGGAAGTCCACGGACATATGCCCTATTTGCCGCATCTGTTGCCGCGCGTGAGCGCCTTTGATGTAGAGCATTTGTGGAAGGCTGACTTGGGCGAATACGATCAGGCCGGGCATTATGCTGGTCAATTTGACGTAGAGATCGGTTTCCCAAGTGTCCAGCAACTTGAATCTGTCCATGTATTTTGGGATCAGTCGGTCGAGCCATCCGGTTTTGCTTTGTCCGCTACCCCAATGGTTGCCACTCTGAATATTTCCGTATCGTTTGAGCAAGAATATAGCCAAAGCATAAAGCAGGATCGCGCCAACAACCCATGCACCCATTTTGATAAGCAATCCAACAACATGATCGGTCAAGCCGGACAATGGGCTGTTTTTGGCTTGTTTCTGTGTGATAGCTTCAGGCGATGTGATGTTTTGATCCTTGTCGCTGTCCCACATGACATTAAATTTTGCCCGCTCTCGTTGTCTGTGTTCCATACATCGAGTAATCAAGCTGACATTTGTTTTCATGCCTTTGCATTCATCAGGCGCTTTGTAAAAAGCTTTCCAAGCTCGTTCTTGTTTTGGCGAAGGAACATTATTTTGCGTTGTTGCGGCATTGGGACAGGGTTTTGTGGAGATCGTTTTTTCCCCTTTTTCTATGCAAATGTACACATCCGCATGAGCTATCGAGTTTTGAGCCGGGAAAATGGCTACAGCTATAAATGCAATTTGAATTATCAGGTTTGTCAAGGTATTCATTCGCGCTTTCATGAATCTCACCTGTCAGAAGGAAATTTTTAATGATACTCAAAATTTCTGCCGTCAAGCGTCCATTCTTTCATGCCTTAAGCATTTTATGCGAGATGCCCCGTCCTCTCCTCCTCCCTCTGCTCATCCTTCTGGCATTTCTTGCCGGTAGCATTTTTGGCGTCTACCTCCTGCATTGGGAGATCGAAAAAGAGATCGCGGCGGGCAACTTCATCTGCGAGAAGGTCAACCCATGACTGGTCAAGGAAATGTCAAATGCAAACAAATTTGAAGGATGTATTTGTAGAGCTTCTCCCGACCTTGACGGGAGTAGTGATGTTTGGCGCCGGGTTTTACTTTGCGGTAGCGACATCGCAATGGATATTGGTTGAGGTGGAGGCCATGCGTCAAACGGATGTAGTGCCGCATGTCGGGCATGTGATCGGGGGGCATGAAGATGATGCAGCTACGCGCTGACGCACAGGTACACCCAGCCCAAGGCGATGATGGCGGCAATGAACAGTGCTGCGAGTTCTGTATCCCTGCACCACTTTTGCCAGCGGCTGGTAATCAGGATTCCATAAATGATGACGATGGCGCCGCTTCCTGCCGCGATCAGGACGTTACCGCTAATGTTGCTCAAGGCAAGCAATCCGTTCATGAATTTTCCCTTTTCGGGTTTCGTGAATCCTTCCACTACTTCATGCCCATTCTGATGTTCATCCTGGGGGCTGTATCGGGTTTTTTCATCTTTCATCAAATGCTGCAAGTGATTATAGCTGCGCAGCAGTTGTCGGGGTCATAAATGAAAGCCAGCGAACTTGACGAATTCATAATTTTCCACTTTCGCGGCGGCGGCGCTGGTCACACGGAACTTGTGAGGATGACCGGCGCCGACGCCGCGATGACTGACCCCCCCCACAGTAAACACGGGGGAACGGTCGACCACAACCAATCAGAGGGGACGCCATGACTTTCCAGAATCCTGTTTTTGAAAAAATCTCACTTGTTATGCGAGATGGCAAGGTTGTCCAACACATGCTGCGGCTTCCCGCTGAATCTGAATGCTGCGTCATCGATACCCTGCGCTTGACCTTTCACGAAAACACGATGCACCAGCTATACGGTGGGACGATTCTTGATGACGATGTTATCGCCAGGGAAGCCTCCGCGCTCCTGACCCGTATTTTTGGCTTTGGTCTGACCAGAAACTATGACAAAGGCAGGGATTTTTACCAGTCGGCGTGGGAGATTGGCGATAACTACGGACATTTTGCCCTGGGCGGCCTGCGCCAGCGTGAATCCATCCTCATTTCCATCAATGGGCAAGGCTGCCTTGCCGCAAAGGAAGG
>JAIRZG010000119.1 GCA_031267345.1 Zoogloeaceae bacterium | reverse complement strand
TTTTTCCAGGTCGATCAGACAGGCGGCAAAACCCTGTTCCACGCTACGGACAAAAATATGACGCGGATAAAAGCAGCAATGCGTCAGGCGGGCGGCGTGCAGACGACGGGCAAGAAGGGCGCTGGCGTCGAGGAGTTGCGCGCGTTGTTCCGCTGAACACTGCGACCAGTCGGCAAGCCAGCTTGCCAGATCGCGCCAGTCGGCAGAGGAGGAAAGGGCGCGGGTGAGCAGGATGGCGCGTTGTTCGCTTCGCTGTTCGCCCGCAACCTTGCGGATGCCGAAAAAGGCGGCGGAGAGGGCGGGAACCTGACGTTCGGCATAACGGCGGATGTTGCGGAATTCGCGGGCGAAGGTCGGTTCGCCAAAGGGATGCGCGAGCGAGCGGGTCAGGTGGTTGGACTGGCGTTTGAGAAAGTAACCTTGTTCCGGCAGTTCAAGCCGACAGACGGAACTCCAGCCGCCCCGGTCGGTATTGGGCGGCTCCACCGCTTCGAGCTCCAATCGCCACAGGGCGTTGAAGTCGGTCAGCCCGGCGGCTTGCAGCAGCGGCAGGTCGGTAGCGGCGATGAAATCCTGTCCGACCATGACGTTACGTTTCTTCCACGAAAAAACGCAGAATGTGGCGGATGCGCGATTTTTCGGCGGCATCAAGCGGCACACCCGCCGCCAGGCCGCGATACAGGCGATAAAAGCGCAACCTTTGCGTGGCGCTCAAACATTGCCGCGCCACCTTGTCGAGACAGGCGATGTCCTTTGACTGGCGGTAGGCGAGCAAGGGACCGAACCAGTAATTGCCCAGCGGACAGTCGATAAACCAGACCTTGTCGGCTTTATCGACCAGGATGTTGCGCCATTTCAGATCGTTGTGGGCGAAGTGATGCGTGTGCAGGGTGCGGGCGTGGGCGGCGACCTGACGCATGATACAGGCAACCCATGGGCGGTCATGCAGGCGCGGGTCGCGGGTCTGCGCGAGCGTGTTCAGATCAACGGAATCCGGAAGTTCGCGGGTAATCAGCGCGCCGCGATAAAACGCGCCGAAGCGCCGCTCCATGCCCCAGGCGACGATTTCCGGCACGGGAATGCCCCATTTGGCGAACTGTTTGAGATTTTGCCATTCGGCTTTTATACGCGGGTGCGGCAGAAAGGCGAGCGCGTAACGACGCAGGTAACGCGCCCATTTACGCCGCCAATTTTTTTTGTCCGCGTTGGCGCCGTAGCGTTTGACGTAATAGCGCACGCCCGCGCGTTCGACGCGGATGACTTCCGAGCGCGGCGCCAAGGTCAGGCGTTCGCCTTGCAGGGCAAAAACCGCGTCCAGCGAACCGAAGTCGGCTTGCAAAGGCGCATAGGCGGGATTCAGATGCCAGCCGCTCATCAGAGTCTTGCCCCATGTTGCGCAAAACGCGCCATGAGAAGCGCGGCCTTTTTTTCCAGCCAGACCAGCAAGGCAGCTTCTTCGCGCAGCAAACGACGCAGGGGACACGCAAAATAAAGCCGCAAAAAGCGCAGTTTGTCGCGCCGGGTAAGGCCGATGTTGAGGGCGGAAAAATAGAGCGCCGCCAAATCCTTGTCGCGCCAGCGTCTGGGTACGGCGGCGCGGGTCTGGGCGCGGTGCAGGTCGATGACGGCAAGCGCCGGATTTTTTGTCTCCGCCGTCTCTGTCCGCAAGAGAAAATGACAGAGATAGCAATCCCGGTGATTGACTCCCGCGCCGTGCATGTTCCGCAGCAATTCCGCCAGCGCGCGCATCAAGGCGTATTTCCGGGGAAAAGCGGGCGGAGCAGTCTGCCAGTTTTGCGTCAGGACTTCCAGATCGATAGCTGGCGCGATTTCTTCGGTAATCAAAAAAGACTGTCGCCGCGCCGGATTGCGCCCGCGTTCGCCAAAGGCTGCCACCGTCATCGTCGGCACCTGAGCGGCGGCAAGGCGTTCAAGCGCCCGCCATTCTTCTCCCGCGCCCAGCACCGGCGACTTGCCGACCAGCAGGTTCTTGCCGATTTCGCGCCAACCGACGCCATGATGAATCTTGACAAAATAGCCGCGCCCATTGATCTCTGTCCGCAAGGTGCGTCGCCCCGGCATGGCGCGATAGAGTTGTCCTTCAAGACGCTCCGCCTCAACGAACGCGTCCTGGTTCGCCCAGCGCCGGGCAAAGGGAGGAGAGAGGAAAAGGGTCATGGGGCAGTGGGAATCCGGTTGATCACGGGCGCTCGCAACTTGGGTCAAAGGCAATGAAGCCCGACATTTTCCGTTATTTTCTCCTTCAGAACATGCGCTTCTTTACAAAAATTGTGTGGCGTCGACTTGCCAGCGGATGGCGGTTTCATACTCCGCAAGCGGGGAAAGCGCAACGCAACCGGTCAGGACAGAAACGATGACGGCAATGCCATTCAGTTATTTAAAGCCTCCAGTGTGCCCTTGAACGGAATATCCACGCCATGCCGCAAATAAAAATAGCGTCCTTCGTATTGCCCGGCATCCCCTGCGGATTGCCTCAATTCCGTCACGATCTCGCCCAACCCCCCGCCAGCGCACCGCGATAGACCGTGCGCGGCTCCTGGGCATGTGCGGCGAAAAGGACAAACGCAACAGCGAAACGCAAAAGATTTTTCAGCATGGCAAGACGACTCCTGTGCGCAGCACAGTGTAACTGTAACAAAAAATGACCGGGTTAAATATTGCTTTGAATATCCACGACAACAGAAGCGCGGTATTGCTTCCACTTGATCAGGACCACATAAGAATGCGGTGAAACAACCTTGTCCAGCCAGCCATGCCCGGTCGTTTGGGTGGTGGGCACTGAAATTTCCATCGATTCGCCGAAATGCTTTCTGGCGTTGCCGGAAATGGTATTGGCGATTTCGCCCACTGCGTCCAGCAAACGAGGCTCGCTATGATCGGTGTCATGCATCATGAGCAACAGATGCGAGACCATGCCGCGCGACGCCGAAAAATAAACCTTGCCGGAAAAACTTCCGGTAACCGTAATGTAGCCCGTCAATTCAAAGGTTGTTGGCAAAATATCGCCTTCTACCAGGTAGGCTGCCCTGATTTCCGCTTTTTCGCGGGTAATCTGTTGAAAATAAATGCTTATCGCATCGACAAAACTATGAATATCGGCTTCGTTGATAGCGCTCATGAGGTTAGCTCCAGAAAAGCATCAATTAGTTCTTTTTCGGAAAATGGTTTGTAAAGAAAGCCGCGAGCGCCCTTTTTCAAGGTTTTCAGGGCAGTAGCTTTGTCGCTAAGGGCGGAAACAACGAGGATATTGCAGTCCGGATTGATATTTATCATTTTTTCCGTGCAATCGACGCCATCCATTTTAGGCATGGTGATATCCATGGTCACAAGCTCCGGCATACATTGCCTGAAAACGCCTAACGCTTCCAGACCATTTTGAGCCGTGCCGGCGATCTGGATAAAATTCAGGCGCGGACTATCCAAAATTCGCGCAATACGGCTTTGGATGATCACGGAATCATCGACAATCAGAAGCTTCATCTCGGCTCCTCAGGCGGGCAGCTTGAAGTGCGCATGAAATTCGGTAAAAAGATTCGGACTGCTTTTGACCTGCATGTACCCCTGGATGCCTTTGATTTTTTCCATTACGGCATCCAGGCCAACGCCATGTCCCGCGTCGCGGTTCGCCGAGCGCCGGGCAGTCGAAACGCCCGGCTGGAATATATACCGCGCGACTTCGATATCGCTCATGGCCGCTACTTCTTCTTTGGTCAGGCGACCCGTAGCCACCAACTGATTGCGCAAATGGGCAGGCACAATGCCATGACCATCATCGCGCACGATGAAGTCGTAATCTCCATTACCCGGATTTTCAAGCCGGATGGAAATCTCACCGACGGGCAGCTTGTTCAGCGCGTTTCGTTCGGCAGGCGTCTCTATGCCATGAGAAACCGCGTTCCGCACCAACTGGATGGCAATCGACTGCAACTCCTGAACCACGCGCCCAGGCAACAAATCGAGGTTTTCCAGTTGAAAGGAAACATGGACCTGTTTGCCTTGATCTGAGGCAATACGCTGCGCCAGAGCGCCGATCTGGCTGGAAATGGCTTTCTGCCCCGTTTTTGCGGGGGGGGGGGGGGGGGGGGGAGTAAATGCCGGCGGGTTTGTTGCCCATGGTCACGCAAAAGCCCCACACAATTTAAAAA
>JAIRZG010000107.1 GCA_031267345.1 Zoogloeaceae bacterium | reverse complement strand
AAAAAGACAGAAAACTACATAAAACAAAAGGCTGTGAACAGTCCCCTGTGTAAGTCTTTGTGCGTAAACGAAAAAATGTCAGCGTGTACGATGGCGGCATTCATGCGATTGCCCTGGGTCTGGTGCGCTTGGGCTTCCCGCGGAAAGCCATGTAGAATCCCCGGTTTCTGCTTTTTGTCCGCACAAACGCCATGTCTGATTTCATCCTTGCGCCCAGCATTCTTTCCGCCGATTTTGCCCGTCTGGGCGAGGAAGTGGAAAACGTCATCGCCGCCGGAGCCGACTGGGTGCATTTTGACGTGATGGACAACCATTATGTTCCCAACCTGACCATAGGCCCGCTGGTCTGCGCCGCCCTGCGTCCGCGCACGAACGCGCCGATAGACGCGCATCTGATGGTCGAACCCGTGGATCGCCTGATACCGGAATTCGCCAGAGCGGGCGCGAATCTCATCACCTTTCATCCGGAAGCCTCACGGCATGTCGACCGCAGCTTGAGCCTGATCCGCGATCAGGGGTGTCAGGCCGGACTGGCATTCAATCCGGCCACGCCGTTAGCCTGTATGGATCACGTCATGGACAGACTGGATCTGGTGCTCTTGATGAGCGTCAATCCCGGTTTTGGCGGGCAAGCCTTCATTCCCGCAACGCTGGAAAAACTGCAAGCGACGCGCCTGAAACTGGATGCCTACGCGCAAAAAAGCGGTCGCCGCATCCGCCTGGAAGTCGATGGCGGCGTCAAGCCGGAAAACATCACGCCCATCGCCCGCGCCGGAGCGGACGCCTTTGTGGTCGGCTCCGGCGTATTCGGCGCAGGCCGGGAAAACGACCCGCACCGTTATGATTCCATCATCGCCGAGCTGCGCGGCAAACTGGCATGACGATACGTTGAATTGAATCGTGCGCGACTGCCGCGTTGCGCTGTTCGATTTTTGACGCGCCGCACTTACGATGGCTTTGGCGTCTGTCAGCCCAGCAAAACCAGATTATCCCGATGGATTAAACTCGCTTCATCCACGTAGCCCAGCAGCGCCTCGATTTCCTGTGAGGGGTGGCGGAGGATGCGGCGGGTTTCGGAGCTGCTGTAGTTGATGAGGCCGCGCGCGATTTCGCTGCCGTCGGGGGCGATGCAGCCGACTGCCGCGCCGCGTTCAAATTCGCCGATCAGCGAAATGACGCCCACCGGCAACAGGCTTTTGCCGTTTGCCAGCGCCTTTGCCGCGCCTGCGTCGATGAACAGTCGTCCGGCGGTTTGCAGGTGGTCGGCGAGCCATTGTTTTTTGGCGGCGAGCGGTTCGGTTTGGGAAACCAGCAAGGTGCCGATGGCTTCGCCCGCCGCCAGACGCAGGATGACCTCCGGCTCGCATCCCGAAGCGATGACGGTATGCGCGCCGCTTTTCGCCGCGCGGCGGGCAGCCAGCACCTTGGTGAGCATCCCGCCCGTGCCGATTTCCGTGCCCGCGCCGCCCGCCATGTCCTCCAGCCTGGCGTCGCCCGCGACGGCCTCCTGGACGAGGGTGGCGCTTTTGTCCTGGCGCGGGTCGGCGGTGTAGAGGCCGTTCTGGTCGGTGAGGATAATCAGCGCGTCGGCTTCCAGCGCGTTGGCGACCAGCGCACCCAGCGTATCGTTGTCGCCAAAGCGGATTTCGTCGGTAACAACCGTGTCATTTTCATTGATGATGGGCGCAACTCCCAGCTTCAACAGCGTTTCCAGCGTAGAACGGGCGTTCAGATAACGCTTGCGGTCGGCAAGGTCGTCATGGGTGAGCAACACCTGCGCCGTATTGACGCCGTGCGTAAAAAAGGCTTCCCGGTAGATTTGCGCCAGACCCATTTGCCCCACGGCGGCGCAGGCTTGCAGTTCGTGGATTTCATGCGGGCGTTTTGAATACCCCAGACGCTTCATGCCGCAGGCGATGGCGCCGGAAGAAACCAGCGCCACCTGCCGCCCCTCCTTGAGCAGACGCGCAATCTGCCGCGCCCAGTCGGCAATGGCGACATCATCGACGCCGCTGCCGTTTCTGGTGATCAGCGCCGAGCCGATTTTGATGACCAGACGACGCGCTTGCAGTAACGGGGTCATTTCAGTCGGCTCCTGTGTCGGGCGGTTGTCCGCTTTGCATCCCCCCCTCCCCTTGTGGGAGAGGGGTCGGGGGAGAGGGTTAATCGGCGGCGCTAAAGCGCCGGATAAAACGACCAGCGGACATGGGGTTTTCTCCCTCCCCTTCAAGGGGAGGGCCGGGGCGGGGATGGGGTTCCGTTCTTTCCCCACGCCCGCCGCATCAACCGGATTGATCCGGCTTTTCACGTTTTGGCCTTTCTGTTCGGCGTCTTCCGTTTTACCCCATCCCCACCCCAGCCCTCCCCTTGAAGGGGAGGGAGGGAATTTCCTTCCGTTGAAGAAGAATACGCAAGGATAAGGTTGTCTAGTGTGTCGGGCAGTTGGTTGGTCGCAAGTTTTTCCAGTCCGGCGAGAATCAGGCTTTTGGTGCGGTAGTCGCCGTAAGCGGCTTTGTCCTGCTCGCGCGCGATGGGGAAAGTTTCGAGAATGTAGGCGGCGTCTTCGGCGTTGACGCCGTAGAGGTGGAAAAAGAGCGCGTCGAGCGCGGCTTTGCGGCGCATCCGGTCGGCTTCGTCCCAACGGAACGGTTCGCCTGCATAACCCAGATCGCGGGCGAAGGGAGCGAGATCGTGGGCGGTATAGGAAAGATGCAAGACCTGTTCGCGGATGAAGTCGGCGATTTTTATGCCGCCAATTTCGGCCTCAAAAGCGGAAGGCGTGATGACGGGGAGTTGTTCGAGGATGTAAATGCTAAAGTTTTGCCCCTGAAGTTTTTGGCGGGCAAGAAAATCAAACACAAAAGAATTCATATTCGCCAACATCAGAACAAGCATATGGCCTACTTTAGCTTTGTTCTTGGGTAAAACAACTGACATTGAATGTGCAATTCCTGCTTGCGGCAAAATGGCAGCGATAACTGAACGTATGTTGGTTGGCGATGTAACCTGCTTAAACCCAAGATACCACGCAAAGGAAAAGCCCTCTGGCAAAGCCATTTCTTCAACCCAGTAATGGGGCTTCGGAAAACGGTCAGACTGCACTTTAACCTCAACAGGAATATTTTCCGGTTGTGCTGGTCGCTTCAGGTTTTTGGGATTGACAACAATATCTGCTGCACGATGATCATACATTTGCACCATCTTGCCTTCATACAGTGGCAGAGCAAGTTCACTGCCTTTACGCCAGCAGTTCATTTCGCTTTTGGAATAACCATTTTGCTGCAAAGAAATCTCTGTTTTGAAGAGCTTCGAGTCGTTGGTCATGTGCAGCATTGCAGGAAAATAGGCAGGCCAAACACTTTTCTCTTCACCAATGCTGCGTTCAACCAGTACCGGGTACTGACGATAAATCCGCGTTGTGATGTCGGCGTCGCGGCGACTTTTGAAAATCGGCGCGGCTCCGGTGTTAGGATTGACCCGCTTAAAATCTTCGCTGGCAAGTTCGAGCAAGCGTTCTTCCACGTCGAGTTCGTTGATGTCATGAAGATAAAAAGCGCAACGCGCGGTTTTGAATGTTCGTTTTTCGCCGCCAAAAATGAGTACACAAAATTTGAAACGCGAATCCACGTCAGGAAAATAGCTGCCGCCGGGATTACCGGGATTCTGGCGGTTTTCAAAATCATACAGTGCCCCCAGACGCCCGCTACCGGAAATACTGCGGAAAAATGCCGCCGCGCCCTTGTCGGCGGCGATGCCGGAAGGCGTCAGCAGGGCGACCAGACCATCGGGGCGAATCAGGCTTTGCGCGCGTTCGACAAACAGGCTGTAAAGATTTATGTCGCCGCCGCCAAGCAGGGGATAATCGTCGCCTTTTCCCAATACCCGCGCATTAGCTTCGGCACATTCCACTGCATTGACATATTCATTCCAAAGTGGCGCTCTTTTTCGTTCCAGTTCGCTGATAAGTTGCTTTCTATCTGCTGCTCGAACTTCTTTGGCAATGGTTTCGTTTCTTTCTGAAAACCAAGGTACTTCTTCAAAGCGAATTTTGTCCCACGGCGGATTGCCGATCACGAGGTCAAAGCCGCCGCCGCCGGAAAACACGTCCGGGAAAAGCGCCTGCCAGTGAAAGAAATTTTCGCGTCCGGCAAGCGTTTTCGCGCGGGCAAGCAGGTCGTTGGCGGTGGGAACGTCCTTGCCTTTGCCTTCTAATTGCCCTTCGGAAACCACGCTAATCAGGTTGTATTGGTCTGACAAGAGTTCGGCGAGCGCGCGTTTGTCGTCTGCCGAGCTTCTGCGGTTTACAGCAGGCCAGCCCGGAATCAGCCAGCGCAGGGCGCGCCAGAAGTCGAGCAGGGCGACAATCGGCGCGAGTTGTTCGGCAGCTTCTGCTGTCAATTGTTTGGAGAGTTCTGCTTCGGCAATGTCGACATCGGTCAATGCGCCTACGGCAATCAGGCTTCTGGCGGCAATTTCCAGGCGCGACAGTTCGCTTTCCTGAAACATGCCGCCCATCGCGCGCAGTTCGCGCCCAACCTGTTCCAGTTTTTCGCCATGCAGCGAATCGCCGCAGCGCAAATGATGATCGAGAAAGGACAGCGGCGCGCCGACGGTGAAGGTGTGCAGCCAGAGCGCGGTTTTCGCCAGTTCCACCGCCATCGGGTTTTTGTCCACGCCAAAGACGTTTTTCTTCAAAATCATGCGGCGGACAATATGGCGGTCGTCCAGTTGCGCGGCGGTCACGCGCCAGCCGTGTTTTTCCGCCGTGGTCTTGATGCTTCTGCGGATATCGGCGATACGCGCGACCAGCGGGCTTTGCCAGGGGCGGTTTTGTTCGATGAGATGCGCCGACCATTTTTGTTCGCCAACGAGCTGTTCGGCGATGTTGATGGCTTCGAGAACGCGGTCGGCAAGGTCGTCAACCAGCGCGACGAGAAAATGTCCGCTACCCATCGCCGGATCGCAAACGGTGAGTTCCATCAGGGCGTTAGCGGGGTCAAGCGCGTCCAGCGCGTCCCAGTCCGGCGGATTCAGGTCGGCTTTGCTTTTGAATTTCCTGATTTTTTCAATAAAGCATTGGTGGCGCTCAATCGCCAGACGCCCGACCGATTCGCGCAACAACAGGCGCACCAGATCGTCATGCGTGTAGTAACTGCCGGACACCTTGCGGGCGAAACTGGCGGGACGGGCGACGATGCGGTTGATTTCCGGAACCGCCGCGCGCTCGAATTTGTCTTCGGCCTGCACTTCGTGTTCCAGCGTGAATTCCAGCAATCGCTCGTAAATGCCGCCCAGATGCGCCACGGAAAGATCGCGATAGTTGATCCAGGTTCGCAACAGGTTTTCGGTGCGGCGCGATAGCGCGTCCAGAATCGGCGCCATCACCGCGTCGGGAATGACGACGCGCTCCAGCAGCGGCGAACGGGCGCGCTCAAAAAGCCCGCCGTTGTAAGCGGGCATTCCGATGAGGTCATCGCCTTGATCGATGAGCAGGAACGCGCCCTTGAGGTCGCGCCAGAGGTTGTCCAGCCGACTGGATTGCGCTTTTGAAGCGTCGATTTCGTCACGGATGCGTTCGCGCAAACGGCGCACGCTGTAGGCGGCGTAGCGGTCATCCCGAACCGGCAACAAGTTGCGGTCTTCGGCATAAAACAGAAAGAGCAGACGGTAGAGCAAGATCAGCGTGGCTTCGCGCACTTCGTCGAGATAGTCGCGGGTGTAGCGTTGGCGATAACAGGTTCCGCTCAGGATTTTTTGCGTGCGCGCCAGAAGGTCGCCGCGCGCAAGGGCTTCGGCAAGGCGCGGGAAAATCTCCGTAAAAACACGTATCCCCAAATCCTGCGCCACCTTTTCTTCGTAGCGCCGCGCTTCAGAAAGGGCGCAAGCGTGAAAGCTGCGACGGGCGCTATCCCAATCCTGCGGCAAGAAGGCGGCGCGCTGAAAGAAAAGATAAAACAAACGCAATACGTGTTCCGGCTCTGGCGCGTCCAGTTCCGGCTGCGCGCCGGGAACGCCCAGCGCCGCCGCAAGGTCGATCTCGAAAAATTCTTCCGAACGGGAACGCGCGTCCTGCCAGTAAAGTCGCCAGAGCGCGCCATTGGTGAGCATCCCCCATTTGACCTTGCAATTGGAGACCACGTCCGCCCGCGAGAGATAGCGCAACATCTGCGAAGACGGCGCGCCGGGATCAAACGCTTCGCTGGCGTCGCCCCGATCAAGCGGACGCCGCCAACGCTTGGCTTCCAGGATCGCGATGCCGTGCTGGTAGCGGCGATCATCGCGCTTTTCCCTCACCGCAAGTTCTTTTGCGCGCGCATTCGGAAAAAGCAGAACGTCCGGCACGTCTTCGCGTTGTTTGCCGGAA
>JAIRZG010000103.1 GCA_031267345.1 Zoogloeaceae bacterium | reverse complement strand
CATCAGCAAGCGCAACCGCGCGCGCGCGGAAAATCAGGTGAATGAGCCGTTAGCGCTGGGATCGGCTTCCGTGCTGGTGCTTGACCAGATGACCGGCGCTTCCTTGTTGGAAAAACAGGCGGGCGAGGTGATGCCGATAGCGTCCATTTCCAAGCTGATGACGGCGATGGTGGCGCTGGACGCCAATCAGGATATGGAAGAAGTCATCCACATCACCACAGAAGACGCGAGTACGCCCCGCAACGTGCGTTCGCGCCTGCCGGTGGGCGTAAGCATGACGCGCGACACCGCCTTGCTGCTGGCCTTAATGTCGTCGGAAAATCGCGCCGCCAACGCGCTGGGGCGGAATTATCCGGGCGGGACGCAAGCCTTTGTCGCCGCCATGAACCGCAAGGCGCGCGCGCTGGGTCTGGTGCAAACCCGTTTCATGGAGCCGACCGGACTTTCTCCCGGCAATGTTTCGACGGCGCGGGATTTGGCCTATCTGGCAATGGCGGCGCACCAATATCCGAAAATCCGCGAGTATTCCACCATGGCGGGCGTCCGCATCGACATGGGCAATCGCGTTCTGGAATTCGTGAATACCAATGCGCTGGTCAATAATCCGCAATGGCAGATCGGTCTTTCCAAGACCGGCTACCTTTCCGCTGCCGGACGTTGTCTGGTGATGCAGGCCTGGGTGGCGGGCAAACCCGTGGTCATGGTGCTGCTGGATTCCACCGGGAAACTGACCCGCGTTGGCGACGCCAACCGCATCAAACGCTGGATGGAAGACGGAGCCACGCCCAAAAACACAGGCGCGTGACGACAGTTCCTGCTGGATTCATCGTAAAACCAACTCCGGTTGAAACACGGGCTTGTAGGGGCGACCTGTGGTCGCCCGCCCACCTGCGGGCGGCTGCAAGCCGCCCCTACTTCATCCGCCTGACTTTGCGACGCCGCCGCCATTGCGCTCCGGAAAGCGCCGCTGACGGACTGTCTTGCGGCAACACGGCAGCCCCAAAAAAACAGGCTTCAATCCGAAACACCATCCGCAAGGGCAAAACGTGGTTACAAAAAAATACATACATACATTCACGAATGTATCTATATTGCCGCCTTTCCCCGTTTCTTATTCTTATGGAGTTGCGCGCCATGTTTTTGCAGAACAAAAAATCATCACGGAACAGAAAATTCTTTGGGGTCGATGCGGTATCCCTGATGTTGGCGGGCGCTTTGCTGGCGGGGTGTTCCAAACCGGAAGCGCCGCCCGCGCCGCCCGCGTTGCCGGTGACGGTTTTGCGCGTGGAACCGCAGAATGTGCCGCAGACGCTGGAAATCATGGCGCAGACGGAAGGCGCCAAGGAAACCGAGGTGCGGGCGCGGGTGAGCGGAATTTTGACGCAGCAGTTGTACGTGGAAGGCGAGGCGGTCCGGGCCGGGCAGCCCTTGTTCCAGATTGACCGCGCGCCGTATGAGATTGCCCACGCGGAAGCCAAGGCGCGCGCCGACCAGACCGCGCGCGAAATGGCGCGGGCGCATAAGCTGCTGGAAATCAACGGCGTCAGCCGCCGCGAGTATGACGACGCAGTGAGCGTCAACGACATGGCGCAGGCGGCTTTGCGTCAGGCGCAATTGAATCTTTCCTGGACTGCCGTGACCGCGCCGGTGGATGGTGTTTCCGGGCGGGCGGACAAGTCTGTGGGCAACCTGATTACCACGGGCGTGGATAGCCTCCTGACCCACATTTACCAGAACAATCCGATGTGGGTGCGTTTTTCGCTGTCGGAGGGCGAGGCCGCCAAATTGCCGGGCGGGCGTTTGAACGCGGAAAACATTACCGATGTGGAATTGGTGCTGGCGGATGGCTCCAAATATCCGCAGCATGGCAAGGTGAATTTTCTGGCCTCTTCCATTGATACGGTATTGGGCACGCAGCAACTGCGGGCGGAATTTCCCAATCCCGACGGTCGTCTGTTGCCGGGGCAGTTCGTGCGTGTGCGGCTTTCGGCGGGAATGCGCGAGGGCGTTTATCTGGTGCCGCAGAGCGCGGTATTGCAGACCAATCAGGGGGACATGCTGATGCTGGCGGGTGAAAACGACATCATTACGCCGCGTCCGGTGCAGTTGGGCGAATGGCATGGCCGGGACTGGATTGTGCTCTCCGGCCTGAATCCTGGCGACCGGGTGATTATCGACAACCTGATCAAGCTGCGCCCTGGTTCGCCGGTCGCGCCACATGCGCCGCAAACATCGCAAGCGCAAGCGGCGGGCGCTACGCTTCAAAAGCCGGACGCTAATCCGGACGCCGCGCCAAACGCAACGCCGAACGCGACTTCGGCGCAATAAGGGGCGGTCATGGCCAAAAAATCCTATTTTTTTATTGACCGGCCTGTTTTTTCCTCGGTCATTTCCATTGTCATCGTCATTGCCGGACTGGTGGCGGCGAATGTCCTGCCGGTCGCGCAGTATCCGCAGATTACACCGCCGACCATCGTGGTGGTCGCCAATTACCCCGGTGCTTCCGCCGAGACGCTGGCGCGCACCGTCGCCGCGCCCATCGAGGAGCGGTTGAACGGCGTCGAGGGGCTGGCCTACTTCAATTCTTCGGCTTCGGCGGACGGGCAGGTCAATATCACCGCCACCTTTGAGGTTGGCACGGACGCGGACATGGCGCTGGTCAATGTGAACAACCGCGTCAAAATCGCCGAACCCCGCCTGCCAGAAGAAGTGCGCCGTCAGGGGGTCGTGGTGTACAAACGCTCGACTGACATCCTGAAAGTATTCGGGGTTTTGTCACACAAGGGGCATAGTCGGCTGTTCCTTTCCAATTACGCCAGCACCAATCTGGTGGATGAATTGAAGCGCGTGCCCGGCGTCGGCGACGTGTTTGTTTTCGGCGCGATGGATTATTCCATGCGCATCTGGCTGAAGCCGGATCGCATGGCGCAACTGGGCGTGACCACGACGGAAATCGCGGCGGTGATCCGCGAGCAGAACAGCCAGAACGCGGCGGGCAAAATCGGTCAGGAACCTGCGCTGGACGATCAGGTGTTGATGTACACCGTCAATGCCAAGGGGCGGCTGGTCACGCCGGAAGAATTCGGCAACATCGTCATCCGCGCGGGCGGCCCCGACGGCATGTTGCGCTTGAAGGATGTGGCGCGCATCGAACTGGGCGCGAACAGTTACAACCAGCGGAGCACCACCAATGGCGAAGATGTTATCGGCATGGGTATCTTCCTGCAAACCGGCGCCAACGCGATGGAGGTTTCGGCAGGCGTCAACGCCAGAATGGAGGAATTGAAGCAGAAATTCCCCGAAGGCGTGGATTACGTCATTCCTTTTGACACCACCAATTTCATTGCCGCCTCCATCGGCGAAGTGGTATGGACGCTGGGCGAAGCGGCCCTGCTGGTAATTCTCGTGGTCTATATCTTCCTGCAAAGCTGGCGGGCGACGCTGGTTCCGATGATCGCCGTGCCGATTTCGCTGGTTGGCACCTTTGCCGGGTTGTGGCTGTTCGGCTTTTCCATCAACACCCTGACCCTGTTCGCGATGGTGCTGGCTATCGGCATCGTGGTCGATGACGCCATCGTGGTGCTGGAAAACGTCGAGCGGTTGATGTGGGAAGAAAAGCTGTCGCCCTACGCGGCGGCGGTCAAGGCCATGCACGAAGTGTCTTCGGCGCTGGTCGCCATCGTGCTGGTGCTATGCGCGGTGTTCATTCCCGTGGCCTTCCTGGGCGGCATCGCCGGGCAGTTGTACAAACAGTTCGCCGTCACCGTGGCGGTGTCCGTGGTGCTTTCCGGCGTGGTGGCGCTGACGCTCTCGCCCGCGCTGTGTTCCTTGCTCCTGAAATCCAAGCACGAAGAACACAGGATTTTCATTCCCTTCAACCGTCTGTTTGAAAAATTCACCCAGTCCTTTACCGGCACGGTCGGCAAGGTTTTGCGGCATGGCTTTATCGGCGCGGCGGTATTGGCGGCGGTCGTGGCGTTGTGCATTTTCTTCTTTGAAGAGCGTCCCGGCAGCTTCGTGCCGCAGGAAGATCAGGGCGTGCTCCTTGCCGCGCTGATTCAGCCCGATGGCGTCACCCTGAAACGCACCATCAACATGGGCGAACAGATGGGCAGCAAGTTGCGAAGCGATCAGAAAAACGTCGAGCGCGTCATGGTCATTGCCGGGTTTGACATGATCGGCGGCAGTAAAGGCACGATGTTCATCGACTTGCAGGATTGGGATGAACGCAAGGGGGAAGGGCGCTCCGCGCAGGAATTGATCGGCAAATATGCCGGCATGGGGCAGCAATTGACCGATGGCATGGCGGTGATCTTCAATCTGCCCGCGATCATGGGGTTGGGCAGCACCGGCGGCTTTGAAGCCTATGTGCAGAACCGTGTCGACGGCGACCCGAAAAAGCTTGATGGCGTGATCAATGAACTCGTTGCGGCGCTGGGCAAATACCCGGAATTTCAATGCGATAGCTGCCGTATTTCCACCTCGCTCAGAGCCAACGTGCCGCAATTGTTCGTGGAAGTGGATGAGGCCAAGGCGCTTTCGCTGGGGCTGTCGCTCACCGATGTATACACCACCCTGCAAAGCAACATGGGGTCGCTCTATGTCAATGACTTCAATCTCGGCAGCAAGGTCTATCAAGTGCAGTTGCAGGCGGAAGCCGATTACCGCATGAAGCCTGAAGACTTGGGCAAAATCTATGTGAAAAGCGCCAGAGGCGCGATGATTCCCGTCTCGGCCTTCAGCAACATCCAGCGCGTCATCGCGCCGGAGCAGGTGGAACGCTTCAACGGCTTTACCGCCGCCAAGGTCATGGGCGAAGCCAGACCCGGACTCAGTTCCGGCGACGTCATCGCGCTGGTGGAAAAGACCGCCGCCGAAGTCCTGCCCGAAGGCTATGAACTCGCCTGGACCGGTTCGGTGTTTCAGGAAAAGCAGAATTCCGGCTCGTCCCTGCACGCCTTCGCCTTCGCCGTGGTCATGGTCTTTCTGATTCTCGCGGCGCAGTACGAAAAATGGTCGCTGCCGCTGGCGGTGATCATGACCGTGCCGTTTGCGCTCATGGGCGCGTTGATCGCCATCTGGATACGCGGGATGCCCAACGACATCTACTTCCAGATCGGCCTGGTCGTGCTGATCGGGCTGGCGGCGAAAAACGCCATCCTGATTGTGGAATTCGCGGCGCAAAAATACGCCGAAGGCATGAATACGGTGGACGCCGCCGTCGAGGCGGCGCGATTGCGCTTCCGACCCATCATCATGACTTCGCTGGCCTTCGTACTCGGCGTGTTCCCGCTGGTCAAATCCACCGGCGCGGGCGCGGCGGCGCGGCGCTCGATGGGGACAGGCGTGTTCGGCGGAATGCTGGCGGCAACCTTCATCGCCATCATTTTCGTGCCGCTCTTTTTCAAATGGCTGGAACACGGCAAGCAGGCGTTGCTCGCTGGCGCGGAAGAGCATCACCCCCGCAAAAAACCCAAACCCCATACGACAAAGGGCGAAGACCATGCAGAATAATGAAAAACCTTTCGCTTGTCCGGCGCGTCTGACGCTGGCGCTGGTGCTGGGCGCAAGCCTTATGCTTTCCGCTTGCGCCATCGGCCCGGATTACGCGCGTCCGCAAACCGGCTTGCCCGAACGCTACGTTACGGAAGAAGCGGGCAACCTGACTACGGATGCCCCCATCAACCCCGAATGGTGGACGCTCTTTGGCGACGCGGAACTGAATCAACTGGTCGATCAGGCGCTGGCGCAGAATCAGGATCTGCAAGCCGCCATCGCCCGCATGGAAGCCGCCGAGGCCGCTGCGCGCGAAGCGGGCGCGGATTACTTTCCCACCGTGGATTTGCAGGGCGCGTCCATTCGCACCCGCACCAGTGGCGAAACCGCCAGCGGCAAGCAGATGGGGGTGATGACTTCCACCAACCGCCGCGTCGCGCTGAATATCGGCTATGAATTCGACATTTGGGGACGCCTGCGGCGCAGCAACGAAGCCGCCCGCGCCGACGCGCTCTCCGGGCGCTTCGCGCGTGACGTGCTGCAACTTTCCCTGATCGCGCAGGTGGTCAGCGTGTATCTGGATTTGCGCGTCCGCGATGTGGAAACGCTGACCATGAGCCGCAACCTGCGCGCCCAGGCAAAAACCCGCGACATCGTGCAGGGCAGAAGGGATGTAGGCGCGGCATCCGATCTGGAAGTCGCGCAGGTGGTCGCCGCCCATGCCGCGACTTCGGCGCGGCTTTCGGAAATCCTGCGCCAGCGCACCCTGACGGAAAACCTGCTCGGCCTTCTGGTCGGACAACCCGGCCTGCGCTTCGAGCCGCTCGCGGAAACCGCAGTGCCACTCTCGCCCCTGCCGCCCGTGGGTTTGCCCTCGGCGCTGATCGAGGCGCGGCCTGACGTGCGTCAGGCGGAAGAAGCGTTGGTTGCCGCCAATGCCCGCATCGGTCTGGCCAAAGCCGCCTATTTTCCGGTCATCGGCCTCACCGGATTTTTCGGCAGCGAAAGCGCCCAATTGGCCGATTTGTTTACCCGCCCCGCTGAAATCTGGTCCTATGGCGCGTCGATCACCGCGCCCATTTTCAACTGGGGACGCACCAGCGCCCGGGTCGATCAAGCCAGCGCCTGGCAACGGGAAGCCTTGGCGAACTACCAGAAAACCGTGCAGGGCGCCTTCCGCGAAGTGCGCGACGCGCTCGCCTCCTTGAGTCTTTTTGACCGGACGGAAGGTGAACTGCTGACGCAGCTTTCCGCAGCGGGCGACGCCCTGAAACTTTCCACCGCCCGCTATGAAGTCGGCTACTCCGGCTTTCTGGAAGTGCTGGACAGTCAGCGCACCCTGAACGACGCCCAGTTGCAATACCTCGCCGCGCGCCGCAACCGCCTGCTTTCCGCTGTCGATTTGTTCAAGGCGTTGGGCGGCGGCTGGCAGGAAGCGGAGGGGGGGGGCGAAACGGAAACGGGGAGTGAGAACGACGAAACGGAGGCATCCGCGCCGCCACCCGAACCGGATGAAGCACCGACGGATGCTACCGCAGATTCCTGAAATGGCGCGTAAAACCAAGGAAGACGCTTGTATCACCCGCGACTGCATTCTGGACGCGGCGGTGAAATGTTTTGGCAGACAGGGTGTTTCGCACACTTCCTTGAACGACATTGCGCGGCAGGCAGGGGTGACGCGCGGCGCGATTTACTGGCATTTTACCAATCGCGCCGATCTTTTTGTCGCCATGCTTGAGCGCATCGGTTGTCCGCCGACACTCCTGAAAAATGAAGAAGGCATCCGCCTGATGTCCACCGATCCCCTGAATTTCATTCACGTTACCGTTCAGGGATTCATCGACAAGTTGGCGCACGACGAGAATTTTTATCAGGTGTTTGAAATCCTCTGGCACAAATGCGAATACGTGGGGGATATAGCCAACATTCGCAAAAAATATCTGGACGAAGGCGAACACCATATCAGTGTGATACAGGAAGCCTTTACGCACATGCGGCAAAAAGGCCAATTGACTCCCCGCCTGACGCCACATCAAGCGACCATCGCGCTGGTCTCCCTGATCGACGGCCTGATATTCAACTGGACCAAAAACAAACGCCGGATGTTTCCCATGGAAAGCTACGGTAAAATCATTCTCGATGCCTTTCTGGATAGTCTGCGAGTCGGGGATCCGTAGGGGCGAACGCCGTTCGCCGCGCCTTGACGCTGCCTCTGGTGCCTGACGCGATGTACGCGCAGGTCAGGAACGCTGCGTTGTCCAACTGAGGAAAATTCATGGGTTTATTTGAAATTATTGTCATTGCCATAGGGTTGGCAATGGACGCATTCGCGGTATCCATTGCGTTGGGATTGTCCATAAAAAACTTGAAATACAGGGAAATGATAATCCCCGGAATATATTTTGGGGGGTTTCAGGTTTTAATGCCAATAGCAGGATATTTTGCGGGTGTCTATTTTGCAAACAGAATCCAGAATCTGGATCATTGGATTGCGTTTATTTTACTTGGGTCAATCGGCGGGAAAATGATCAAGGAAAGTTTTTCAAAAGATAAAAATGAAGGAACAAACGGCTATTCCCTGAAATTCGCAAAAATGCTGGTTTTGGCGCTGGCAACAAGTATCGACGCATTGGCGGTTGGCATAACATTCGCCTTTTTCGAGGTAAATATAATAAAAGCAGCAGCAATAATCGGCATAATAACCTTTTTCATCTCCGTATGCGGCGTAAAAATCGGCGCCATATTCGGAACAAGATTCAAATCAAAAGCGGAATTTATCGGAGGCGCGATTTTGATTATCATCGGGATGAAAATTTTGATTGAACATATGTTCTCATGAATGCGGCGCGTTGCGCTGGATAGACATGCTGATGCAATGTGTTCCGTCCGGCAGGATGGCCGGAAAGAGCGACCATAGATTGAGATGTCATGTCAATTGACCGGATTCCAGGGCGCGACGTGTCAGGTATTTAAAACGGAGCGCGGCAAGAGACACAAACAGCAGGTTAAAGGCAAAGCATAGTACAAGCACATACAGGGGAAGTGGATCTTTTGTAAGAGACTGAATAAAATTCTGCGTCTCGAATTTTTTTGTCATTGCAATAGTAAACCAGATGTAATAAACAATGACGGTGACAGGAGGTTCTGTTATCGCAAAAGCTGAGAGCCGGAAAAGCGCCTGTTTCAGGGTGATTTTTTGTTTTTTTAACCCGTTTGCAACAACAAGATAAAAGATGGCGATAAAAACAATGTTGATAAGTACAGGAAATAAAAGGTAAAGAAACATGATAACGGGAAACATAAGATACACAGCGCCTGCCAAGAGTTGTTTCGCCGACAATCCGAAAATCATTTCATTCATGTGAACTCCTGGCTTTATGGCTTACTTACCCGTGAAGCGTGGTTTGCGTTTTTCCACAAAGGCGGTTAGACCTTCCCGATAGTCTTCGGTATCCAGAAAAGCGAAGGCGGCGATTTTTTCGGCTTCGGTGAGTGGCGCGTCGTGCGTGAGGCGGCGCATCCAGTGTTTGTGCCAACTGGCGACTTTGGGCGCGCCCGCCAGAATGCGGCGCACGGCGGCGTCTACTTCCGCCTGCAAGGCGTCCGGCGCGACCACGCGACTGACCAGATTTTTACGCGCGGCGTCTTCGGCGTCGAGAATGCGGGCTTCGAGCAGCATTTCCGCCACCGTCGCCGGCCCGCACGCTTTTAATAAGCCCGACAGTTCGCCGGGGTACATGGAAAAGCCCAGCTTGTTGATCGGCGCGCCGAAGCGGGCGCTGCTGTCGCAGATGCGAATGTCGCAACAGGCGGCGATTTCCAGCCCGCCGCCGATACAAGCGCCGCGTATCATGGCCAGCGTTGGATGCTGGTAATGACGTATGGTTTCCAGCGTCCTGGCGACTTCCTCGTGATAAACGAGCGCCTGTTCCAGCGTGGCGCGCAGATGCCGGAATTCTTCCAGATCGCCGCCCGCCGCAAAATGCTCGCCCGCGCCGCGCAACACCACGCAGCGCACGTTTTCATCTTTTGAGACGGCCTCGATGACACAGCGCAACTCCCGCCACATGGCGAAATTGATGGCGTTCAGCTTTTCGGGATTGTTGAGCGTAATGGTCACCCGTCCGGCGTCCTGCTGGTATTGAATGAGAGAGGGCATGTTCAGGGGTCAGAAAGGAGCATGATGTTACGATAAATAACCACAGGAATCAACGCTTGTCGCAGGGACAGGTTTGAAACCCGTCCCTGCTGCGTGCGGCGCGTCTGGAAAACGCATCCTTCTGTCTTGAATCAGCGTCCCATTGCCTTGGCGACGCCTTCGGCGTAGGCGGGGTCGATTTTTTTCAGGTGAGCGAACACCCGCGTCAGCGTGGCTTCCGGCACACCCTGCAAATCGGCGGCGAAGTATTGATAGAGCCGCGCCTTTTGCGCGTCATTTTGCAGATGGAACAGGGCGGCGGGTTGGCTGTAATAATCGTCGTCGTCCTGGCGAAAATCCCAGTGATCCGTCGCGCCATCGAGTTTCAGCGGCGGTTCGACAAAGTCAGGCTGTTCCTGCCACAGCGATTGGCTGTTGGGTTCGTAGGTGATGGCGCTGCCGTGATTGCCGTCTACGCGCATCGTTCCGTCGCGGTGGTAGGTATGGAAGGGACAGCGCGGCGCATTGACCGGAATCTGCTGGTGATTAACGCCGAGCCGGTAACGTTGCGCGTCGCCGTAGGAAAACAGCCGTCCCTGCAGCATTTTGTCGGGCGAAAAGCTGATGCCCGGCACGACATTGGCCGGATTGAAGGCAGCCTGTTCCACATCGGCGAAATAGTTTTCGGGATTGCGGTTCAATTCCAGCACGCCGACTTCGATCAGCGGATAGTCGCTGTGCCGCCAGACTTTCGTCAGGTCGAAGGGATGATAGGGCAGACGGGCGGCCTCCTGTTCCGGCATGACCTGGATATAGAATTTCCAGCGCGGGAAATCTTTGCGTTCGATGGCGTCAAACAGATCGCGCTGCGAACTTTCCCGGTCTTGCGCGATGATTTGCGCGGCTTCCGCGTTGGTCAGACATTCAATGCCCTGCTGCGTCTTGAGGTGGAATTTGACCCAGAAACGCTCATTTTGCGCGTTGATGAAGCTGAAGGCATGACTGCCGAAACCGTGCATGTGGCGATAACTTCTGGGTAGTCCGCGATCCGTAAAATCTATGGTCAACTGATGGAAGGCTTCCGGCAGTTGCGAAAAGAAATCCCATTTGACAGCGGCATTCCGCAAATTGGTTTTGGGATCGCGCTTGACGACGTGATTGAGGTCGGGGAATTTCAGCGGATCGCGCAGATAGAACACGGGCGTATTGTTGCCCACCAGATCCCAGTTACCTTGTTCGGTGTAAAACTTGAGGGCGAAACCGCGTATGTCGCGCTCTGCGTCCGCCGCGCCACGCTCGCCCGCCACAGTGGAAAAACGCGCGAACAGATCGGTTTTTTTGCCGATGGCGGAAAACAGGGCGGCCTTGGTGTAACGGGTAATGTCATGCGTGATGGTAAAACTGCCAAACGCGCCGGATCCCTTGGCGTGCATCCGCCGTTCAGGGATGACTTCACGGTCGAAATGCGCGAGTTTTTCGAGAAACCAGACATCCTGCAATAATACAGGCCCACGCGCACCGGCGGTCAGGACATTGTTGTTATCCACCACCGGCGCGCCTGCTCCTGTGGTCAATTTGCTTTTTTGCGACATGTTCATCTCCTTTAAAGAATGAATCCCCAGCGTACAGAAAAGCAAACCCCCTGAACAATTGGTTTTGTTTGTCATTCTGATAGTGAAAAACTATTCGATTGGTGAAGAACGAAAAGATTGTCTATGTGCTCATCCTGCCTTGCAGCCTGCCTTCCGTCTTCTACCTTCTGTTCATCCCAACCTGCGCGGCAGCGCGTCCTTGAGCGCGTCTGTCGCGTCGCGCAGCATTTTTTCCGTCGTTTCCCAATCCACGCAGGCGTCAGTGACGGAGCAGCCGTAGTGGAGTTGGCGCAAATCGGCGGGGATGGGTTGACTGCCCGCTTCCAGATTGGATTCGATCATGACGCCGACAATGGACTGGTTGCCGGCGCGAATCTGGCTGGTCACATCGGCGAGCACCAGGGGCTGCATTTCCGGCTTTTTGAAGCTGTTGGCGTGTGAACAATCGACCACCAGATTGGCGGGGAGTTTTGCCTTTTGCAAGGCTTTTTCCGCCAGCGCGATGGAGACCGTATCGTAATTGGGTTTGCCGTCGCCACCGCGCAGGACAACATGACCGTAAGGATTACCCGTGGTTCGCACGATGGCGACGCGCCCCTCTGTATCCACGCCCAGAAAGGAATGCGGACGGGAGGCGGAAAGAATGGCATTGACCGCCACGCTCAAATCGCCGCTGGTGGCGTTTTTGAAACCGACCGGCGTAGAAAGGCCGGAAGACATTTCACGGTGCGTCTGGGATTCAGTGGTGCGTGCGCCAATGGCGTTCCAGGCAACCAGATCGCCCAGATATTGCGGCGAAGTCGGGTCGAGCGCCTCGGTGCCGGTGGGCAGTCCCAGGTTATTCACCTGCAAGAGAAAATCACGCGCCTTTTCCATGCCGACATCGACGCGAAAGGAATCGTCCATGTCGGGGTCATTGATATAACCTTTCCAGCCCACGGTGGTGCGCGGTTTTTCAAAATACACGCGCATGACGATGAACAACGTATCGCGCACTTCGTCCGCAAGCGCCTTCAGACGCCGCGCGTAATCCAGTCCCGCCACCGGATCATGGATGGAGCAGGGGCCGACCACCACAAAAAGGCGGGGATCGCGACGATCCAGAATGGCGTTCAGCGCCTTGCGCGCCGAACTGACGGTCACTCTGGCCGGTTCGCTGATGGGCAGCCGCTTGTGCAGCTCGCGCGGCGTCGGCATGGTGTCAAACGCCGCGACGTTGATGTTTTCAAGTTTTTCAAGATGCATGGCGTAGCCAAGGAGTCATAAAGGACGGGAAGCGCGTGATTTTATCCTGTTCGCGTGGCGGGCGGGTAGATTTTCGCGCTGCGCGCAGGATGTACGTTGGCATTCAAATGGTGGTGTAAATTTTCTGACCCTGCCGCTGCACGATGACAATGGCCTTGACCGCGCTGACTGCCTGTCCGCAGTCCGGGATTCTTGATCTGTCCGGTTTCGTCGATCAAGGGGTAGAACAAGCAATCCTGTCAGCAGCCGCCATCTGGTGAAATTTTGAGCGCAATCATTTTGTCAGGCGAGCGCCAGCCTCAGATGTCCAACGGGTTCAGCAGCAGGTTTCACCCTGATTTCGATGTCGTAACCCAGGCGGTTCAAGCAGTCCATCAGTTTGCGTTCGGAGATCGAAAAATTTCTACCGCGCAGAATGTCGGATAGTTTGGGTTGGGTAATACCCATCCGCTGCGCGGCTTCCTGTTGTGTCAGGTCAAGCCGCTCCAGGGCATTCATGATCTCGATAATCAGCCCCGACTTGATCTTGATTTTTTCCGCGTCGGGCAAGCCCAGATCGGCGAATACGTTGCCGGAGCCTTCCCAGCATTCCATGCTATCAATGATGTGTTTTTTCATCGCGCAACTCCTTTGCCCACGTTGTGGCCCTCTTGAGCCGCTCGCGGATAATGTC
>JAIRZG010000101.1 GCA_031267345.1 Zoogloeaceae bacterium | reverse complement strand
GATGCCGGTGGCGATGGCGAAAATGTTGGGATCAAAAATGATGTCCTGCGGTGGAAAACCGATGCCCATGAGCAAATCATGGGCGCGCTGACAGATGGACAGCTTGCGCGCGTAACTGTCCGCCTGTCCGCTCTCATCAAAAGCCATGACCACAATCGCCGCGCCGTAGCGTCGCGCCAGTTTTGCCTTTTCAATGAATTTGTCTTCCCCTTCCTTCATGGAAATGGAATTGACGATGCTCTTGCCCTGAACGCATTTCAGCCCGGCCTCGATCACCGCCCAGTCGGAAGAATCCAGCATGATGGGTACGCGGGCAATATCCGGCTCGGAGACCATCAGCTTCAGGAATCTGTCCATGGCGGCAACGGAATCCAGCATGGCTTCATCCATGTTGATGTCAATCACCTGCGCGCCGTTTTCTACCTGTTGCCGCGCCACAGTGAGCGCGTCGTCATAGCGTTCTTCCAGAATCATGCGGGCGAAGGCGCGCGAACCGGTGACATTGGCGCGTTCGCCCACATTCACGTACAGGCTGTTTTGCCCGACATTAAAGGCTTCCAGACCGGAAAGCCGCAATTCCGGTTCAATGACCGAAACATGACGCGGCGCGGCGCCCGCAACGGCTTTTGCCACAGCGGCGATATGCGCAGGCGTCGTGCCGCAACAACCGCCGACAATATTGAGCATTCCGTGTTTTGCCCAGTCGGCAAGCTCCGCCGCCAGGTCTTCCGGCGTTTCGTCATAACCGGTTGGCGACAGGGGGTTGGGCAATCCAGCGTTCGGATGCGCGGACACGAAACTGTCGCAAAAGCGCGCCAGTTCCGCCACATAGGGACGTAGCTCCTTCGCCCCCAAGGCACAGTTGAAACCGAAAGAAAGCGGACGGATGTGGCTCAAGGAATTCCAGAAGGCTTCCGCCGTCTGCCCGGACAGGGTGCGTCCGGAAGCGTCGGTGAGCGTGCCGGAAATCATCACTGGCCAGCGGCGACCTGCGCGCCCGAAAAAAGATTCCAGCGCAAAAAGCGCCGCCTTGGCGTTCAGGGTGTCGAATATTGTTTCCACCAACAGCAAATCCGCGCCGCCTTCGACCAGTCCGGCGATGGCTTCGGAATAGCTCGCCGCCAGTTCATCGAAACCGACATTGCGCACGCCGGGATCATTCACCTCCGGCGAAATGGAAGCCGTGCGCGAAGTCGGCCCCAGCACCCCGGCGACAAAACGCGGTTTTCCCGGCTGCCGCGCCGTATATTCATCACATAATTCACGCGCCAGACACGCACCTGTAAAGTTCAGTTCGTAGACCAGATCGGTCAGGTTATAATCCGCCTGCGAAATGGTGGTTGCGTTGAAGGTATTGGTCTCGATGATGTCCGCGCCCGCCACCAAATATTGCGTGTGGATTGCGCGGATGACTTCCGGGCGGGTCAGGGTGAGCAGGTCGTTGTTGCCCTTCAGGTCATGCGGATGGTTGGAAAGCCGTTCGCCGCGATAGTCCGCTTCCGTCAGCCCGTATTGCTGAATCATGGTGCCCATCGCGCCATCGAGAATGAGGATGCGGCGTTGCAACAGGGCGATCAGTTCGGCGCTACGGTCAGCTTGCATGACAAGGGTTCCAGAAATCAAAACAGGCGGCAAGTGTAGCATTCAGCGCCGATGGTTTTCTGCTCCCGGATCGGTATAAGGCTGTGCACAAACACTGGAAAATTTCTGGATAAAATGTGAAAAATCATCTTTCCGAAAATCTATCCCGTTTTCGTCCCCAGTCCGCCAACAACTTTCACTGGTCGGAAAAAATCATTTAAGTTATTGAATCGTATGGGTTTTATCCGTTTCATAACAGACTTGTTCCTGACTTGTTGTTATAGTATCTGTAAACATAAAAAACCATTACAACCCCATCGTTTGTCCCGAAAGGAGAAAACAGGATATGCTGGCAATTATCGGTGGAAGCGGCCTGACGCAACTGTCCAATCTGGACGTTCTGGAACGCCGGGTCATCCGTACGCCCTACGGCGAGCCTTCCGGCATTTTGAGCTTTGGATGCATAAGCGGGCGCGATGTGTTGTTTCTTCCCCGCCACGGCTATGGTCACAGTATCCCGCCACACCGCGTCAATTATCGCGCCAATATCTGGGCCTTGAAGGAATGCGGTGTGCGGCGCGTCGTTTCGGTGGCTTCTGTCGGCGGCATTCGCGCTGGTCTCAACCCAGGCGACATTGTGATTCCGCATCAGATCATGGATTACACCTGGGGGCGCAAGAATACCTATTTTAACGGCAATGACGCGCTGGTCACCCATGTGGATTTCACCCATCCCTATGACGAAAACCTGCGGCGACAACTGGTTTTGTCGGCGACAACGGCGGGCATTCCGATTCAGGATGGCGGTGTTTATGCGGCGACGCAAGGCCCGCGTCTGGAAACAGCGGCGGAAATTGACCGCTTTGAACGCGATGGCGCGGCGGTCGTTGGCATGACCGGTATGCCGGAAGCCGTGCTGGCGCGCGAACTGGAGCTGGCCTACGCCGCCCTCAACCCGGTCGCTAACCATGCCGCTGGACGCGGGGAAAGTGCCGGAAAAATCCATTTTGAGCATCTGGGCGAAATTTTGCAGGAAGCCATGAGCCGGGTGCGCATGATTATCGAAGGCGTTATTCATTTGGTGTAAGCGGCGTTTTGTGGCGGCACAGGGCAAAAGTTCTGCAAGGTCTTGTGTTTTCGGGAGAAAAGTCTTACTGTTGTTGTTCTTTCGCGCCGTTTTGAACTCAGCTTGCCGGCGCTTTACAAATTCTGCTAAAGTGAGTCGACAAACCCGGTCCCGCGCTTATTTGCCATAATCGACCGGGTTTTTGTTTGGGAGCATGATGGATAATCAAGATGTCAGCCAATGCCAGTCCGTTGGTCGGGTTACGCCACAAACAGCGGTTTTCGAGCAAACGCTGGCGCTGAAAAGCGGCGCAGTCCTGCCGGGATTCGCCCTGGCTTTTGAAACCTACGGTACGCTGAACACGGCGAAAAGCAATGCCGTGCTGGTATGTCACGCGCTATCCGGCAATCATCACGTCGCCGGATTTTATGATGCGGATCACCGGAAAGAGACACTAGGCTGGTGGGACAATTTGGTCGGGCCGGGCAAACCACTGGATACGCGGCGCTTTTTTGTGGTCGGCGTTAATAATCTGGGGGGTTGTCACGGCTCAACCGGACCGATGTCCATCCATCCCGAAACGCGCAAACCGTATGGCGCGGACTTTCCGCTGCTGACGGTGGAAGACTGGGTGGCGGCGCAGACATATCTGGCGGACTATCTGGGCATCGACACTTGGGCGGCGGTCATCGGCGGCTCGCTGGGTGGAATGCAGGCGCTGCAATGGACGCTGGAATATCCGGAGCGGGTCCGGCATGGCATGGTCATCGCATCGACGCCCCGGCTGTCGGCGCAAAACATCGCCTTCAACGAAGTGGCGCGGCAGGCCATCCTTTCCGACCCGGATTTTCACGGCGGTCATTATTACGAATATGACCCGACGGCAAAACAGCCGATCAAGCCGCGCAACGGTCTCCGGCTGGCGCGCATGGTCGGGCATATCACCTATCTTTCCGATGATCAGCTGGCGGAAAAATTTGGTCGCCGTATGCGGCATGGCGCGCATCGTTTCAACTATGAAGTGGAATTTGAAATCGAATCCTACCTGCGGCATCAGGGCGACAAATTCGCGGAAGCGTTCGACGCCAACACTTATTTGCTGGCGACCAAGGCGCTGGATTATTTTGATCCGGCCTTTGATTACGCGGGCGATCTGCGCGCGGCGCTGGCGCGGGCGAAGGCGGATTTTTTTGTCGCCTCCTTCACCACCGACTGGCGTTTTACGCCGGAAAAGAGCCGCGAGATTGTCTATGCGCTTCTGCATAACGGCTTGAACGTGAGCTACGCGGAAATCGACTGCGACGCCGGACACGACTCCTTTTTACTGGCGACGCCGCATTATCATGCAGCGCTGACCGCCTACCTGCAAGGGATAACCCTATGAGCAGCGCACTGACCCGGATGCACGGACGTTTTGATTTCGCGCACATCGCCCGCTGGATCGCCCCCGGTGAACGGGTGCTGGATTTGGGCTGCGGCGATGGCGCGCTCCTCTGCTTGTTGCAGGAAACCCGACAGATACATGGCTACGGCGTGGAACTCGACCCGACCAATGTCACCGCCTGCATCCGGAACGGCGTCAATGTGTTGCAATTCAACCTGGAGCGCGGACTTTCCGGTTTTGAGGATCATTCCTTCGATCATGTCATCATGTCGTTATCGTTGCAGACCGTGCGCCACACCGTACCCATTTTGCAGGAAATGTTGCGCGTGGGGCGTGAGGCCGTGGTCTCCTTTCCCAATTTCGCCTACAAACCGCACCGTGAGGCCATTGCCGCCGGACACATGCCGGTCTCCCGCCACCTGCCTTATCAGTGGTTCGATTCGCCCAATGTGCGCTTTTTTACCCTTACTGATTTTGAGCGCCTGTGCGCCGATGAGCGGATCGAAATCCTCGAACGCATGAGCTTTGCCGAAGGCCGACTGGTTACGGAAGACCCGAACCTGAACGCGGAAGTGGCGCTTTACCGCATCAGGGGCCAGAGGTCGGGGATCCTGTAGAGGCGGAACTGCGTTCGCCCGCCGGACTTAACCCGCTGTTTTCAGTCTTCTGAGCCGCGCTACGCGTTCCATCATGGGCGGGTGAGTAGAAAAGAGGTTTTGCAAACCGCTGCCGGAGAGTGGGTTCATGATCATCATCTGCGCGGTTTCCGGGTGCGCTTCGGCGGTTTGCAAGGGGATGTTGCGGGCGCGGGCGTGGATTTTTTCCAGCGCGTCGGCGAGCGCGTCCGGGTCGCCGCTAATCGTCGCGCCGCCTCGGTCGGCCTCGAATTCGCGGGCCCGGGAAATCGCCATCTGAATCAGGCTGGCGGCAATGGGGGCAAGGATCATCACCAGCAAGCCGACGGCAGGATGCACCCGCCCGCGCCCGCTGCCGCCAAAAAACATGAAAAAATTGGCCAGCGCGGAAATGCCGCCCGCCAGCGTGGCGGCGATGGTGGAAATCAGGATGTCGCGGTGCTGCACGTGCGCCAGTTCGTGCGCCATGACGCCGCGCAATTCGCGGGGCGAAAGCGTCCGCAGAATGCCGGTCGTGGCGGCAACGGCGGCGTGTTGCGGGTTGCGTCCCGTGGCAAAGGCGTTGGGTTGCTCTTCATTGATGATGTAGACGCGCGGCATGGGCAGACCGGCGTTTTGGGCAAGCTCGCGCACCGTGCGGTAAAAATCCGGCGCGGACTGGGCGTCCACTTCGCGCGCCTTGTACATTTTCAGCACCATCCGGTCGGAAAACCAGTAGAAAAAAAGATTCATGCCGCCGCCCAGCAAAAGCGCCAGCGCCATCCCCTGCGTCCCGCCCAGCGCCGCGCCCAGTACGCCGAAAAGCGCGGTAATGGCGGCCATGAGCAGCGCGGTTTTGATCCCGTTATACATGTGTGTTTCTCCTTGGGTTGCGGGGAAGTGATCAGATGCGCGCGCAGCGCGATATTTCAAGCGCGGCAGGGTAGCAAGGCGAACCGGCATTTGTATTGCAAAGCGTAACGCGCCCCCTTTATTTCTGCCCCAGACGCGCCGCCAGTTGCTCAATCCATTCCAGGATCAGTTGTCGATCCGCAGGTTCAAGCGCCGCCAGCAGGCGACTGATGCGGTTGGCCTGATCGTTCGGGCGGGGGCTGGTTTCCGTCAGCAATTCTGCCGCGTCGCAGCCAAAAATCGCGGCGAATTCGACCAGCCGCGCAATGTTGGGCATGACAATCCCCCGCTCAATGCGCGAGACCGCCTCATTCCCCACGCCCAGACGTTCGGCGACTTCTTCCTGCGTCAATTCATTCCGCATACGCTGTCGGGCAATGGCGCGCCCCACCGTCCCCGCCAAACCCTTCAGGTTGCCCTTTCGCATGGCCTTCTCCTTGTCAACCTGAATGGTTGAACACCAACTTATTGACATGAAGGGTTTTTAAGGTTGATAATCAACTTTACAGGTTGTGTAACGCGCGTAATGTGGCGAATGTGCCTGTGAATTCAATCCATTTTTTAAGGAGCAACAGCATGAGCGGCAATACACCTGTAAACGGACCCAGCAAAACTGGCGAAAAATCTGGCGGTAGGCGAGGCAACAATCCCCCCGGTGGCAAGTAATAACGCAATCACAGAATGCCTGATATTCCATTAGGAATGTCCGGCTGAACCTTGAAACTGCCCGGTATAAAGGGTCATTTCGTCCAAATTTGATGACATTCAGTAATTTCATGAAAGACAGAAGATCGTGAGCAGATTGAGATGGGTATGCTGCGCCGGAATTCTTATGGCGCTGGTCGGCGCATGTACGACACCAGCCAGAAAAATAAACTGGTCGCTCAACAATGCCAGTCGCGCTGATGGCGTAATAACACTTGCTACGGATTACAATTCACAACAAAAAGCGTATTTCGTACCGGAAGAAAAAAACAGGCTGGCTGTCGAAAAATGCGCCGTTTGGGGATATAAAGGCGCGCAGGCTTTTGGGCAAACACAGACGAGTTGTCTTGTGGTTGACCGATCCGGCAATTGTGTACGAACGCGGCTGACCACCAAATATCAATGCGTTGGCTCGCCAAATCCATGAATTTATGGGCAAAACCGCCCGAATCTCCCCTTGCGCTTTGTGGAAACAGGATTTCCCTCCCCTTCAAGGGAGGGTGGTTTCCAGTTCTCTCCCTTTCAAGAGGAGAGTCAGGGTGGGGATGGGGTTCTTCCGCCATACCTGTCGCATAAACCGCTTTGGCTGAATCGACCCGGATTTTCATGCTTTTGTCCTTGTATTCGTAGTCTGCGTCTTACCCCATCCCCACCCCGGCCATCCCCAAATCCTTACCCTCTCTCCTGACCCTCTCCCACAAGGGGAGAGGAAGAGTGAAAAGAGGAGAGCAACCGTGTTCTTTGTCAAGCGATTTTGGGGTTCCACGGGGGGATCAGGAGGATTTTGTACGGTTTTGTCGCTACAAATACATGGTTTTGGCATTCAGGCGATTGCCCTGAAAGACTTGCGATAATACAAATTATGATGCACGCTTCCACTAAAATGCAGTCCGGCAAGGAAATGTCCATGCGCACCACCATCACGATTGACGACGCGCTATGCCAGCAAGCTCTGGAACTGTCTGACCACGATATGCCCAAAGACGCGCTCATTCAGGAAGCCCTCAAGACCTTGATTCAGGTACCGGCGAGCAAGCGATTCGCCGCCTTGGGCGGCGCGCAACCCGCAATGGCGGCAACCCCCGTCGCCGCGACACACCGCCATCATGCGTATCCTGATCGTTGAAGACGACCCGAAGACGGGGAATTATCTGCGCCAAGGCTTGCAGGAAGCCGGTTTTGGGGCGGAGTTGGCGCGCACGGGGCCGGATGGACTGCATCTAGCGTTGACCGAAGCCGTTGACCTGCTGATTCTGGATGTGATGCTGCCGGGGCTGGATGGCTGGCAGATTCTGCAAACCTTGCGCGGCGCAGGCAAGCATCTGCCGGTGCTCTTCCTCACCGCCCGCGATCAGGTTCCAGACCGCGTGCGCGGGCTGGAACTGGGGGCGGACGATTATCTGGTCAAGCCCTTCGCCTTCGCGGAACTCCTGGCGCGGGTACGCACGCTCCTGCGGCGCGGCACGCCGGATGAAGCGAATGCAGGGGCGCGGCATGGGTTGAAAACGCGGGCGAATGTGCTTGCCGTGGCGGACCTCGAACTGGATTTACTGCGTCGCCGCGTTACCCGCGCCGGACAAAAAATCGAACTCACCGCCAAGGAATTCGCCCTGCTCGAATTTTTCATGCGCCATCCGGGCGAAGTGCTGCCGCGCTCGCTGATTGCCTCGACGGTCTGGGACATGAATTTTGACAGCGACACCAACGTCATCGAAGTTGCCGTGCGCCGCCTGCGCGCCAAAATGGACGAAGCCTTCACGCCCCGCCTGATTCGCACCGTGCGGGGAATGGGCTATGTGCTGGAAGCGGCGGATGATGGGAAATGAAAAAGTGAAAGTATGTGTGAAACACCAAAATATTGTCAAAAAATTTGTCGAGCAATATCTGGACGGAGAAATTCGTAAAATAACAACTTTCGATTTCCAGTCATTGAATTATAAAAATAGTTCAAACTTTGACGCTGACAGAACGCCGATAATACGTGCAATATACTGCTTGCTTTGGCGGGACAAACTTGAGCCAGAAGCAGACTGTTTATTTTCAACAGAAATAAAATATTCCGGAGAAACTCTTTGTACATACAAAAGCGCCATCATATCAAAATACGGAAAGCCCTTCTCAAAACTCGATAGCATCAGCAAGAATATTGTACAAAAAATATTGATAAAATATGGAATAGGTTTCGGAAATAAAATTTTTAACGCTGCAACAGGTAGCATAGTAAACAATCATCAACTAGGAAACTTTATGCCGTTGTCGGTGATAACGAAAGATACCATGAACGCCCCTATTCAGCCTCTTAATCCTGTACGCGCACAAAACGGATTTTTTGATTATTTTGACTTATTCTTGGAAGACATCAAAAAGTTCTATGCTGGAAAGCAGGGATCAACATTAGCTCCTAAACTCAACAAACAATTCGACGCAAACCACTTATACTTCAAAAATTTTAATTCATTCAATGATTATATTCGCTACAACTTATTAGATGATTTCTTTGAATCATCAGACGAAAATTGTAACTATGAACACATGCACAATTTATCAGAAATTGATTTTGAAAGTTATGTGCGCCAAGCGATGAAAATCATAAAAAAACGAGGGGAAAGAATATTGGCAGAGCTTGAACTAAAGTTACGGCAAACATAGTCCTATTCATCCAACTCCATCTCATAAAACAAAACAAGCTGCTCATACACCGCCGGAAAAGCCGCTTTTAACGCGTGGGGCGTTTCAAAAAACGCTTCGGTCGCCACGGCGAAAAATTCGGCGGGGTCTTCGGCGGCGTAGGGGTCGATGGCGGTTTCCTCATCGGCGTCGACCTGCGCGCGCAATTCGTCATAGGCGGCGGTGAATACGGTTTTCCATTGTCGCGCGGACATGTGGGCGGGCAGGGGCGGCAGACCGTTGGCATCGCCGCCGCCCGCCATGTCGAGTTTGTGGGCGAATTCGTGAATCACCGCGTTCATGCCTGCGGGGACGGCTTTCCCCCTTTCCACCTTGTCGAACCACGACAGCAGCACCGGCCCGTCCGGCCAGGCTTCGCCGGAAAGTACATCGTCGTATTCGTGCACCACACCGTCTTCATCCATGTCGCTGCGGGGCGCGACAAATTCGCCGGAATAGACCACCACGCCCACCCAACCCCGATACGCCGCCAGCCCGCGCTTGAGAATGGGCAGGCAGGCTTGCAGGGCGATGGTCAGCAGGATGTGGTCGGTAAGGCAAAACCCGCGCGCGCCGTAGAATTCCTTTTCCGCGAGAAAATCCACGGCGAGCGCCCGCAGGCGCGGACGTTCGGCGGCAGGCAGGTAGTCGAGAAACGGCAGTTGCGCTTCAACCTCTGCCCACAATTCGGCAGGAACGGCAGCAACCGCCCGTTCGGGGTCGGGTTTGTGAAGAAACCAGTGTTTCAGGGTTTTTATCAGCATCAAAGGGCGAGAAAGGAATGGAACGAAGGTTCAGGCATCATGGCAAGAGCACGCGAAAAACGCCAGCGCCGACAGATGATTCAATGGCTTGCGTCGTCGAGGCGACCCGACTAAACTTGTACCATATATTGAACAGGTAAAACATCATGCGCGTTGTTAATTTCTCTGAAGCCCGCAGTGGCTTCAAATCCATCATCGATCAGGTCAGCGACAACGCCGACTATACGGTCATCACCCGGCGCGACGCCCCGGATGCCGTTGTGATGTCGCTCGACACCTTCAACAGCCTCATGGAAACCGTGCATTTGCTGAAATCGCCCGCCAACGCGGCGCATCTGGCGCGCTCAATCGAGCAATACAAGAAGGGCAAGGCCAGGATACGGGAGTTGGTAGATGCCTAGCCGCGTCACCTGAACACCCGCCGCCTGGGATGACTACCAATACTGGCAAGGGCAGGATCGCAAGACCCTGAAACGGATTAACCGCGTGATTCGTGATTGTCTGCGCGAACCATTTGAGGGCATCGGTAAACCCGAATCCCTGAAAGAAAATCTCTCCGGCTTTTGGTCGCGCCGTATCGACGATACCCATCGTCTCGTCTATTGCGTGGACGGAGAAGATCTGGTGATGATTGCCTGCCGGTATCACTATGACCATCAGGCGAGACCATGAATCAAATCAACCGGCTATCGTCATGCTGAACCGTCATTCCCTCGCCTTACGGCTGGCGCTCCTGTTCGCCCTGCTCTCCGCCCTGATCCTGTTGGGATTGGGGCTATTTCTACGGCAGGCGGTGGAAAGGCATTTTCTTGAGCAGGACGCCAGAGAGTTGCGCGACACGCTGACGCTCGTCCGGCGCGCGCTGGTTGCTACGCCCACCGCCGAACTTGATCGCGTCGCGCCCCAACTGGATGCACGCATTGCCGCCGTTCCGCATCAGGAATTAACCGTGTTCGACGCCGCAGGTCGGATGGTCTTCGCTAGCGCCAGCTTGCCGCCCCGCTGGTTGTTGCAGACGACGCCCGTCGCGCCGGACGACGATTTTCCCCCGGCGTTGTCCGGTGAGGGCGATACGCCCACCCCTTCTTCCGCGCACGCTGGACATGCCGCGCCCA
>JAIRZG010000253.1 GCA_031267345.1 Zoogloeaceae bacterium | reverse complement strand
GACGCGCCGATGATGGAATGCAAGAGAGCGCTGTCGGAAGCGGCAGGCGACATGACGAAGGCCGAAGAAATCCTGCGCGTGAAACTGGGCGCCAAGGCCACCAAGGCCGCGACCCGCGTGACCGCCGAAGGCGTGGTGAGCATCCACATCGCCGCCGATGGCAAGCTGGGCGCGATTCTCGAAGTCAATTGCGAAACCGATTTCGTCGCCAAAAATGATGATTTTCTGGCGCTGGCGCAAGACAGCGTCGCGCTGGCGGCGAACAAATCGCCTGTCGACGTGGCGGCGCTTTCCGCCTTGCCACTGGGCGATGGCACGGTGGAGACCACCCGCGCCGCGCTGGTGGGCAAGATTGGCGAAAACATGAGCCTCAGGCGTTTCGTCCGCGTCGAGGCCAAAGGCAAGCTGCATTCCTACATCCACGGTGGCGCGAAAATCGGCGTGTTGCTGGATCTGATCGGCGGCGACGAACAACTGGGCAAGGACATCGCCATGCACATTGCCGCCTTGAAGCCGAAGGCGCTGGACGCTTCCGGCGTCGATGCCGCGCTGGTGGATTCCGAGCGGCGCGTTGCCACGGAAAAAGCCGCTGAAGACGCAAAGGCTGTCGAGGCCGCGGGCAAAAAACCGCAGCCGCCTGAAATCGTGGCAAAACGGATTGAAGGGGCGGTGCAGAAATTCCTGAAAGAAGTCACCTTATCGGGTCAAGTGTTCGTCAAGGCCGCAGACGGCAAGGAAAGCATCGAGCAGCTTTTGAAAAGGAAAGGTGCTTCCGTCGCCGCCTTCACCCTGTACGTGGTGGGCGAGGGCATCGAGAAGAAGGTGTCCGACTTCGCGGCGGAAGTGGCGGCGCAGTCTGCCGCCGCGCAAAAGTAAAGGGCGCCGCGTCATGACCACGCCCAGACCCGGATATAAGCGCATTCTGCTGAAACTTTCCGGTGAAGCCCTGATGGGCGACGCAGCCTATGGCATCCATCCCCCGACTTTGGGGAACATCGTCGCGGAAATTCGCGCGGTGGTGGAGATGGGCGTGGAAATCGGCGTGGTCATTGGCGGCGGCAACATCTTTCGCGGCATGGCGGGGAAAGCGACCGGCATGGATCGCGCCACTGCCGATTACATGGGCATGTTGGCGACGGTGATGAACGCCATGGCCCTATCTGACGCCATGCGTCAGGCGGACATCAAGGCGCGGGTGCAGTCGGCGTTGAATATCGAGCAGGTGGTCGAGCCGTACATCCGCGGCAAGGCCATCCGTTATCTGGAAGCGGGCAGGGTGGTTATTTTTGGCGCGGGAACCGGTAATCCCTTTTTCACCACCGACACGGCGGCGGCGTTGCGCGGCGCGGAAATCGGCGCGGAAATCGTCCTGAAAGCCACCAAGGTGGATGGCATTTACACCGCCGATCCCAAAAAAGACGCCAGCGCCAGCCGCTTCGAGCGCATCAGTTTCAATGAAGCGATTGCCCAGAACCTGGCGGTGATGGACGCGACCGCCTTTGCGCTCTGTCGTGACCAGAAACTGCCAATCAACGTTTTTTCCATCTTCAAGCAAGGCGCGTTAAAGCGCGTGGTGTGCGACGAAAACGAAGGCACACTGGTGTATTGCTGAAATTCGCTTACCGTTCATCTCAATGAGGTTGTCATGATTGTTGTCGCCGAACTCAAAAAAACCATCGAAGCCAAAATGCAGAAATCCATTGAGGCGTTAAAGCACGATCTGGCCAAAGTTCGCACCGGACGCGCCCATACTGGCCTGCTCGACCATGTGCAGGTGGAATATTACGGTTCGCTGGTTCCGGTCAATCAGGTCGCCAACGTCACCCTGATCGACGCCCGCACCATTGGCGTGCAGGTGTGGGAAAAGCCGATGGCGATCAAGGTGGAAAAAGCCATCCGCGATTCCGATCTGGGTTTGAATCCCGCCGCCCAGGGCGAGATGATTCGCGTCCCCATGCCCGCGCTCACCGAAGAACGCCGCCGCGATCTCGCCAAGGTGGTGAAAAACGAAGGCGAAAGCGCCCGGGTGGCGATCAGGAATTTGCGCCGCGACGCCAACACGCAACTGAAAGAAGGCATCAAGAACAAAGACATTTCCGAAGACGACGACCGCCGTGCCCAGGAAGACATCCAGAAACTGACCGACAAATACGTCGCCGAAGTAGACAAACTGCTCACGCAAAAAGAACAGGAGATCATGGCGATTTAAGGCGTGTCGATTGTAGGAACGAACTGTGTTCGCCCATCCCTCTTCCTTATGAAAAAGGAGCATGAAATGCCGTTATCAAAAAGAATCGGTTTGCTGGTTCCTGTGTTTTTGTTGTTTCTGGCCGGATGCGGGTCGGAGGAAAGCAACGCTGTCGCCGGAGAAAGCGTCAACGTTGCGGCGCAGGCTGCCGACGCGGGAAGCGTTGAAGACGATGAATACGACGACGAAGACGATGCGGATACAGGCGGTCTCGAGAATTTTTCGTCTGCCGATATGTTGAAGGAAATGAAGGACTCCTGCGTTACAGGCGGGGGGATGGTTTTCTATCCCGCTCTGGACAAGGCAAATGCCCGGCAATTGTGCGTCTGCTTCTACGATGAGGCCTTTGGCAAGCTGAGCCAGGCCGAATGGGCGGAATGGATAAACGAATGGAGTTGGCGCGGAAAATTGCTGGCGGATATTGGCAAGGGACAGAAACCGGATGCCGCAACCGAGGCTCGTTTGGAGAGCGGCAACAAGAAATGGAGCGGAATTTACGCCAAAAGCGAAAACTACTGCATTCAGAAACTGGGCTTGAAGGTTGAGCCGGTACACCGTGAACACGAATAACAAGAGCCTCTGCGGGGCGGCGCATGGCCTTTTTTAAGAGCGCCACCCGCGAAGTGCCGGAAATTCGGGTTGCGCCGCGTCATATTGCCATCATCATGGATGGCAATGGACGCTGGGCGAAAAAACGCTTTCTGCCGCGCGTCGCCGGACATGTCAAGGGCGTGGAAACCGTGCGCGAAGTCGTGCGCGCCTGTATCGAACAGGGCGTGGAATACCTGACCCTGTTTGCTTTCAGTTCCGAAAACTGGCGGCGTCCCGCCGAAGAAATCAGCCTCCTGATGCAGCTTTTCGTTTCCGCGCTGGAACAAGAAGTGAGAAAGCTGCAAAAAAACGGTGTGCGCCTCAAGGTCATTGGCGATCTGTCGCGTTTCGACGCCCAATTGCAAACCATGATTCGGGACGCCGAAACCGCCACCGCCGACAATACCCGCCTGACCCTGACCATCGCCGCCAACTATGGCGGACGTTGGGACATCCTTCAGGCCATGAACCGTCTGGCGCAGGAACAACCGGAAAAAATCGGTCAATGGACGGAAACCGAGCTTGAACCCTGGCTTGCCACGCATTTTGCGCCGGAGCCGGATTTGTTCATCCGCACGGGCGGCGAAGAGCGGGTGAGCAACTTCCTGCTCTGGCAACTGGCCTACACCGAATTCTACTTTACGGAAACCCTCTGGCCTGAATTCGACGCCGAGGCCATGAAATCCGCCATCGCCTCCTACCAGCGCCGCGAACGCCGCTTCGGACGCACCAGCGAACAGGTGATGGAGGGGAAAGCTTGAACGCTTAACTCCCCTCTTCCACAAGGGGAAAGGGGATAAAACGACAAAACCGAAAGACTGAACCCATGCTGAAACAACGGATTATCACGGCGATTGTGCTGCTCGTCGGCCTTTTCGCCGCCCTGTTTTATCTGCCGTTCCCGTATTGGGCAGGGCTGATGGCATTGGTGTCGGCGGTGGCGGCGTGGGAATGGGGCGGTCTGGCGGGGCTGAAACAGCACGGGCGACTGGTGTTTGGGGGCGTGGTGCTGCTGCTTTGTTGCGTTTGGAGTATTTATATATTGTCAACTCAAGAGGTTCTTGCTCTTGTCGGGACTTCGCGGTATTTGAACCTTGCTCGCCTGCGTGAGCTTCCCTATTGGTTTTTTGAGCGTTGGGCATTGTATTTATCAATGGCTTTCTGGTGCCTGGTTGCGCCTTTCTGGTTGTGGCGACGTTGGAGTCTGAACCTGACGACGTGGTGGGGCAGGGGCATTTTGCTTGTTTTGGGGGGCTGCCTGATTCTTGCCACATGGTTTGTTTTCATCCATTTATATTGGCGCCCCCATACATTGCTGCTGGTGCTTAGCATTGCCTGGGTTTCCGATATTTCCGCCTACTTTGTCGGACGCAAATTTGGTGGTAAAAAGCTGGCGCCTGAAATTAGCCCCGGCAAGACTTGGGCAGGTGTTTGGGGCGCGTTAGCGGGTGTTGCGATCTATGGAATGTTGGGAGTGGTGGCGACTGTTGGATTCACAGTGTCTCGACCAATACTGTGGTTTGTTGGTGCACTCTTTTTTATTTTCTTTGCGGTACTCGGCATCATGGGCGACCTGTTTGAGTCCCTTCTGAAACGTCAAGCGGGCATCAAGGACAGCAGCAACATCCTGCCGGGACATGGTGGCGTGCTTGACCGTATTGATAGCCTGATTGCGATTTTGCCCTGTTATGCCGTCGTGTTGTATCTGATTCATTTAGCGACAACATACTATTCGCCTACTCCAGAGTAATGGTGCAATGACCACGCCCCAAACCCTCACCCTTCTCGGCTCCACCGGCTCCATTGGACAAAACGCGCTGGCGGTGTTGCGTTTGTGTCCGGAACGGTATCGGGTGTTTGCCTTGTGCGCGCATCGGCAATGGGAACGTTTGCTGGCGCAGTGTCGGGAATTCAGGCCGGATTACGCGGTGTTGGGGAACGCGGCGGATGCGGCGCGGTTGCGGGCGGCCTTGCGCGATTCGGGCGTAAAAACCGGAGTGCTGCACGGGGCGGACGCCTTGTGTCAGGTGGCGGCGGCGGCGGAAGTCGATACGGTGATGGCGGCGATTGTCGGCGCGGCGGGGTTGCCTTCGGCGTTGGCGGCGGCGAAGGCCGGGAAAAAAATCCTGCTCGCCAACAAGGAATCGCTGGTCATGGCGGGCGCGCTTTTCATGCAAGCGGCAAAAGAAAACGGCGCGGTCATTTTG
>JAIRZG010000249.1 GCA_031267345.1 Zoogloeaceae bacterium | reverse complement strand
GTTATCTACGGCAACAGCCATCCTGGTTTTATTTCAGATGCGTATTGCCCTGTTCGGTGGTGAGCTTACCCTGAACCTGGCGGACCCCTTTGCCTTGATCGCGTTGGCGGCGGTCGTTGCAAACGCGATCAGTACGCGGACTTTTCCTGCCTGGCGCGTACCGGGATTTAACGGGATGCTGTTTGTCGCAAGCGTCTTGTTGCTGTTCGCTTTTGTTCATGGCGTCCAGAGCATCGGCGTGACGCGGTGGGCGTTGGCCGGACGCCTGGCAGGATGGTTGGCGCTTCTGGGGTATCTGAGCATCGGCGTATTGACAATTTCCCATCTGGGTTTTGCCGGGATACGCCGGTTTTTTGAAACCCTTGCCGTGACCGCCTGCGCGATTGTGATCGCGCAGGTTTTTATGCGCTGGATGGCTGGTTTAGGCTGGATTGACGCCAGTGGCATTCCTTCTAATTTTGAAGGCTATGCGGGCAATCGCAATGCCTTTGCCTTTCAAATGCTGGCGTGTTCGGCGTTGCTGATCACTTGGTCGCGGCATTATCGGAAGGCCGGGCAGCGTTTGCATACATCATTATCCGGCAAATGGAACGCGCTTTTCATTTTCTCGCACGGCGTCCTGTTGGCGGCTTTGGTATTTTCCGCTTCCCGCGCCGGAATCGGAACCGGCATTGCCATGCTTGTCCTTGCCTGGGCAGCAAGATTGGGTGAGCGCCGTATGTTGTTGTTCAGCGTGATCTGCGCGGGTATCCTGTGGGCGTTTGTTGTCCTGGTATTGCCTTTGTTAAGCGATGTAGTCAACATCGGTGCGGGTAATAATCTTGCAAAGCGCGTTATGGCGTTTCGTATGAGTAACGAAGCGAGTAATGTCGTGCGCTGGGAAACCATTCGGCGTGGTCTTGAAATGTGGCTGGAGGCGCCTCTTTTGGGCGCGGGTCTGGGTGTGTTCATTGAAAAAAGCACGCTCTGGTTTAAGCAGGCGATAGTTATACACTGTACGCCAGTCTGGATATTGGCGGAATTCGGGCTGCTGGGCGCGTTGGCGCTGATGACGATATTTCTCAAGGTATTTATTTCGGCATATCGGGTCAGATCCCGTTCCCCTGTGTATCGGGCTGTTATGTTGCTGTTGGTGGCTTTTGCAATATTCGGACTGGTTCATGATATTTTTTATCAGCGCATATTCTGGTTGGTGTTGGGTATATGCCTGGCGTTGCCGTTTCGTTCGCATGATGCGCGAAAGATAGCGCATGGCTGAAAAGCTTCTGTTCGTTTTGAATGACGCGGGATATTTTTTATCGCATCGTTTGCCGATTGCCCTGGCCGCCAAAAAATCAGGGTTTGAGGTGCATGTGGCGACGCCGGATAGCGATAAAACAACCCTCATCCGTGCGCATGGTTTGATCTTTCACCCTTGGTCATTGACACGCAGCGGCATCAATCCCTTTACGGAAATTTCAGCATTTTTTGCGCTGGCGCGGCTTTTCCGGCGCATCAAGCCCGATGTGCTGCATCTGGTCACGATAAAGCCGGTCATTTATGGCGGCATGGCGGCGCGATTATTGCGGGTTCCCGCTGTGGTCGTTGCCGTGCCGGGGTTGGGATTTGTTTTTTCCGGGAGAGGATTCAAGGCTGGCATATTGCGTTCTCTGGTGAGCCGCCTGTATCGCGCCGCCTTGAAGCATCCCTGTCTGTGCGCGATTTTTCAGAATTCGGAAAACGCCGAACTGGTTTCGCGTCTGGCGGGTTTGCAGTCTGCGCAAATTTGCCTGATCCGGGGCGCGGGGGTCGATTTGACAACTTATGCCTTTACGCCCTTGCCGTCAGAGCATGACGCGCCCCTTGTCATGCTCCCGGCGCGCCTTTTGCGCGCGAAAGGCGTAATGGAGTTTGTTGAAGCGGCGCGGCAATTGCGGAAAAATGGCGTTCCCGCGCGTTTTGCGCTGGTCGGCGCAACCGATGCGGGGAACCCGGATACCGTCAGTGAACAAGATATTGCCCATTGGGCAGCCGAAGGCGCGGTTGAATATTGGGGTTATCGCGCCGATATGCCGACCGTGTTAGCGTTATCGTCATTGGTGGTGTTGCCTTCTTATTATCCCGAAGGCTTGCCCAGGGTATTGATCGAGGCGCAAGCCTGCGGACGCGCGGTTATTACAACCGATCACCCGGGTTGCCGCGCCGCCATCACCCCGGATGTGAGCGGCCTACTGGTTCCTGTTCGTGATGCTGTCGCCCTGGCAAAGGCGATGGCGCGATTGCTGAACGATTGGGAGCGGTTGCAAGCAATGGGGAAAGCCGGGCGCGCCCTGGCGGAAGAAGCGTTCGACGTGCGACAGGTGGTTGCCCGTCATCTGGAAATCTACCGCTCGTTGCTGCAAGCAGTTCAGGAAAATCCATGAAATTTCTGGTGACAGGAGCGAGCGGTTTTATTGGCGGGCATTTGTGCCGCCATTTGCTTCATGTCGGACACGCGGTCAGGGCGGCCTGTTCCGCGCCGGAAAAGGCGGATGTTTTACGCGCCATGCGGACAGAAATGTCCGCATTGGAGTTGTTCAGGGTGGATCACGAAAACGGGATCACCGCACAGTGGCAGACCGCCTGTACAGGCATTGATGGGGTCATTCATCTTGCGGCGCGGGCGCATCGTGAAAAATCTTCCGAAGCGGCGGCGTTCGCTTATCGTCGCGTCAATCAGGAATTGACGCGGGTCACAGAAGCGGCGGTTTGGGCGAATGTCAAAAGTTTTGTATTTGTAAGTTCGGCCACGGTATATGGTACGGATTCTCCTGTCGGACAGGTTTTTCGGGAAAATTCGCCCGCTGCCCCACATTCGGACGATCCTTACGCAGTCGCCAAACTGGAAGCGGAAAATTTTTTGCGTACCCCCGGCATCATGGCGGCGTTACACCCTGTTATTGTGCGTCCGCCGCTGGTGTATGGCCCCGGCGTCAAGGGCAATATGTTGAGCTTGTTGCGACTGGTGGCGCGTGGACTGCCTTTGCCGCTGGCAAGCGTAAATAATCGGCGCAGTTTTGTTGGCATTGATAATCTTGTGGACTTTTTGCTTTGCGCGGCTACGCATGAAAGCGCCAGAGGGAAAACCCTGCTGGTTTCGGATGGCGAAGATGTTTCCACGCCGCAATTGATTCGCGCCATTGCGCGTGGATTGGGAAAGTCGCCGCGACTTTTTTCCGCGCCACCTGTCTTGCTGCGAACTGCCGCCGCACTATCGGGGCAGCGGACGCGTTACGGCAAACTGGCGGACAATTTTCAGCTTGACGCGGGCTGGTCACGCGAGTTGTTGGACTGGCAACCCAAAACAGGATTTGCGGAAGGCATTGCGGAAATGTGCGCGGCGTATAAAAAAGGGCAGCAAGCGATAAATCCATGATTTCGACCCTTCGACGGTTCTCTCTTAATCGCTTGCCGCTTGAAACCAGGGCGATCGCATGAACGTGTTTATCATAAAAGTACGGGCGGCGCTTGCTTCACTCCCCTCCCCTTCAAGGGGAAGGGCCGGAAATGGGGTAAATACACCGCAACGCCCAAATGAATGGAATGCCCGTGCCGTTCATGTGACGGACGGGGTAGGGGGGATGAGCTTCTTCCAGCACCCTGGGCGCCCCATCCCCACCCTGACCCTCCCCTTGAAGGGGAGGGAAGAAGGGGGTAATCGCAGATGAGCCATTGCAATCGGGTATGGAGAACAGTACTAAAGCGGGTTTTCGATATTTTTGTCAGCGTCGCGTTGCTCCTGGCGCTGGCGATTCCTTTGCTGGTATTGGTCTTGCTCATCAGATTGACTTCTTCCGGCTCATCGCTGTACTGGTCAAAGCGGGTAGGGCGGGACAACCGTATTTTTTTGATGCCCAAATTCCGCAGTATGCGTGTAGGCACGCCCGCCGTCGCTACGCATCTATTGGCTGCGCCTGAAGCGCATTTGACGCCGATTGGTTCTTTCCTGCGCCGCTCCAGTCTGGATGAATTGCCGCAATTGTGGAGTATTTTGAAGGGCGACATGAGTTTTGTCGGGCCGCGTCCGGCGCTTTTTAATCAGGATGATTTGATTGCCTTGCGTACCGACTTCGGGGTACATGAATTGACGCCGGGGTTGACTGGCTGGGCGCAGGTGAATGGTCGGGATGAATTGCCGATTCCCGAAAAGGTAAAACTGGATGTCGAGTATCTGCGTCGGCGTTCCTTTGTTTTTGATATGCGTATTTTGTGGCTGACCTTGATCAAGGTCATGCGACGGGACGGGGTTTCACATTGAATTACCGAAAAGAAATTGACGGCTTGCGCGCCATTGCCGTGACTTCCGTGATTCTGGCGCATGCCGGATTTTCCTGGATCAACGGTGGTTTTATTGGCGTGGATGTCTTTTTCGTCATCAGCGGCTATCTGATTACCGGCATTCTGCTCACGGAGCTGCAAGCGGGAAATTTCAGTTTCGCAAAATTCTATGAGCGGCGGGCGCGGCGCATTTTGCCCGCGCTTTTTTGTGTGCTCATCTGTTGTCTGCCTTTTGCCGGGTGGCTCATGTTGCCCGATCAATTGGAAGGCTTTGCCGCCAGCCTGTTGCGGGTGATCGCCTTTATCCCGAATTTCTGGTTTCGTTCCCAGACCGGCTATTTCGCGCCCTCGGCGGAGGAAATGCCGTTGCTGCATACCTGGAGTCTGGGAGTGGAAGAACAGTTTTATCTGTTTTTTCCTTTGGTTTTGTTGTTGCTTTGGCGGTGGACGCGGCGGTCTGCGAGGGAGGTTGCGGACGAACGCAGTTCGCCCCTACAGGAGAATATCGCTTCCGGTTGCAGGGGCGACCTGTGGTCGCCCGTCCTTCCGAATGGCATTACAGGTGAACGCCGTTCATCCGTATCCATGAACAGGCGGCGGGTGTGGGTAATTACGGCGGTAATCCTGATTATCGCGCTCTGGAGCCTGGGCTATGCCGACCACAAGTCCTGGCGTTATTCAGACAAGGTTTTTTTCACCACCACGGCGCGTATCTGGGAACTTTTTTTCGGCGCGCTGGCTGCCATCTATCACATGCACTGGCGAAAGCGGGCGCCAAAACGCTGGTTGGCGGAATCCGGCGCGTTGTTTGGTTTGGCCTGCATCGTCCTCGCCTGCCTTTATTTCAAGACCGGGATGCGCTTTCCCGGACGTTACGCGCTCCTGCCGACCGTGGGCGCATTGGGGGTGATTCTGTTTGCTACGCCGCAAACTCTGGTCGGGCGTCTGTTGGCGTCAAAACCGCTCGTGGGCATTGGCCTGATCAGCTATAGCGCCTATTTGTGGCATCAACCCGTGTTCGCTTTTGCGCGATTGGCGGAACAATCTGAATTTTCCATCCCCGCGTTGACGTCCGGTGTTTTTGTCTGCCTTTGCCTTTTATCTTTCGTTCTGGCGTATTTGAGCTGGCGCTTTGTGGAACAACCCTTCCGAAACCGACAATTCCTGCGGCGCAATCATATATTTATACTATCGGTCGTGGGGGGGGGTATTGATAGCATCTATCGCGCTGTGGGGGGTACGGGCAGAAGGGTGGCCAGGCCGATTTTCGCCAGGGGCGCTTGATCTGTTGACCTCGTATACAACGAGAGTCGATTACGTTAGTCGGCGTCACAACGAATTCAAGAAGCGCACAGATCTTTTCAGCGCGTCAGACAAGCCACGGGTGCTGATTCTAGGGGACAGTTATTCAGAAGATCTGGTCAACATGATTTTTGAAAACAACCTCTTGCCGGATGCGGATATTCGTGTGCGCTACATACCTGCGCGGTGTCAGATTTATCGGGAGAGCGAGGATATTTCCGTGTTTATTGCGGAAACAAACAGGGCGCTTTGCGCCAAAGCGGTTCCCGCCTTTTATGCGGGTCTGCAAACCTTTGTCGAAAAAGCGGATATCGTCATTTTTGCAGCATCCTGGAAGGAATGGTCTGCTGAGCGTTTGCCCGCAACCCTGCGTAATTTCGGCATCCAGCCTGAAACCCGCGTTGTGGTGGTCGGGCGCAAGAATTTTGGCGACGTGCAGCGCAAGCGTTATCTGGATTGGTCGCTGGCGGAAAAATTGGCGCTGCGCAATGAAGTCAGTGCCGATCATCTGAAAATCAACACCCTGATGCAACAGAATCTTCAAGGCGCCGGGGTTGAATTCATCGATCTGCATACCCTCGTTTGCGGTGAGAATGCCACTGCCTGCCCGGTCTTCACCCCCGAAGGCAAGCTGATTTCCTATGATGGCGGGCATCTCACCCAGGCGGGCGCGACCTGGATCGGCAGTCTGCTCAAAGGGCATTCCGTGTTTGCGAATTCAGCGCCGACACCATGACGCGGAAGGTTACGCGGGAGGATGTTCATCCCGTGTTTTCACAGAAACCGCATGGCGAAACCTGAGGACTGACGCTCCGGCGTCGCATGGACAGAAAAAAGACCGGCCTGGCAGGGTCGGTCTTTTTTTTGAGTTTTTCGGGGCGCGTGTTCAGGCGGGGCGACGCACCAGTTGGATGTGGCCTTCGCCAACGCGCCAGGCGGCGAGGGTGGCGGATTCTATGCCTTCGCTATAGTCGAGGATGCGGTAGTCGTGGTAGCCGAGTTCGCGTTTCAACTGGTTGGCGCGGCGTTTCAGGACTTGCAGGGCTTCGCCTTCGCCGCCGCTGAAATGGCGTTTCATGGCGAGTTGCAGATGGAAGGTATCTTCGTTTACGCGGGTTTCGCTGATTTCCCAATTGGGCGCGAGCGGGTCGATGACCAGATAGGCCAGCCCAAACAACAAGAGATCCGCGCCAGCGGGCTTGACGAGTTTGTAGGCAAGCCCGGCGGCGGCGACATCCTGGCGCGTCTGCGCGCCCAGGCTGTGATAGGCGTCCGCCAGATGGTCGGCGCCGTTCTGGACGCCCTCGCCCACGCTGGCGCAGGCGGGGAGCAGGGCAGCCAGCGTGACGATCAGGGCGGCGCGCGGCGTGTTCATATGTAGTTGAACAGGCTCAAGCCGGTCACTTTGACGAAGGAGGCCTGCGCCGCCTGCAATTGCAGTTCTTTTTGCGCCAGATCGCTGATGGTGGAGGCGTAATCCAGATCGACCAGACTGGAGAGCTGCATGTCGTACTGCACATCCAGGTCTGCGCCGAGATTGGTCAGATTTTCGAGTTCCAGCATCCGCGCGCCGACGACGGCGCGCTGATCGACCACATGCTGCAAACCCTGATCCAGACTCGCGCCGATGCGGTACATGGCGTTCTGGAATTCTGCCGAGGAGGCGTTGCCCGTTTCCAACGTGCGGATGAACTTGTCCAGCGTGGCGAAAATACTTTCTTCGCGGCTGGGTTCGATGGTGAAAGCGTCGCCCGCCGCCGGAACGCCGGAAATGGCGATTTGCGCGCCGCCCAGCGTGATGGCGTCGCCGCTGGCGTAGGCGTTGCCCGTGGAGAAGGGGAGGCCATTCTGGAGCACATCGTAAGTCGTCGGCGAAGTGAACTGGATTTCGTAGGTATTGCCGTCATAGCTGCCGACCACGCTGCCGTTGTCGACGACCCCGTTGCCGGTATTGCCCGCGTCCGCATTGGCGACGAACACGCCGTTGCCAGTCGGTACGGCTTCAAAAAAGGCGCGACCGGAAAAGCTCACGTCCATGAAGCGGCTGGCTTCCACCTGGAGCTGTCGCGCGCCGCTGTCGCCTTGGTACGTCACCACGCCGCCCTGTTCGGCAAAAGGCTGGGTGCTGCCCTGATAACCGGCGAAGCGGTAAAGTCCATTGGAATCGGCGTTGTTGGCGATGCCCAGAAGTTCCGCGAATTTTCCGCGTATGTCCATGGCAAGGGATTTCAACTGTTCGTCGCCATAAGCGCCATCGCCCGCCTCCACCCAGCGCACCTTGCTCTGGATGAGCGCCTCACCCACGGAGGCCATCAGGCTTTCCAGTTCTTTCAATTGGGCGGCGGCATTGGCCTGATTGTCGAGAAACTGGGCGTTGACGTTTTTCTTCTGTTCAGTGAGCAAAGCCTGCGCGGCGGCGACCGGGTCATCGGCGGGTGTGACGATTTTCCTGGCGGTGGAAAGCTGGTTTTGCAGACGGTACAGATCATACTGGTTACGCAACAGGCCATTCGTGCCATTGGCGTAGATTTGGGGGGTGCTGATGCGCATGATCGTTGCTCCTGGTCAGAGGACAGAGGACGGAAGACAGAGGACAGCAGGGTTGGCGAAGGCTGCGCCTTCGGTGTTTTTGAGGGTCGTCCTGTTCATGATGTTTTCCTTCCTTTTCCTTTATACGGCGCTTTGCGCCGCCAACTTTTACGGTCTTCCGTCTTTCGTCCCTTGTTTTCCGGACTACGCGCCAATGGACAGCAACGTGTCGAACAGGGTGGAGACGGTGTTCATCACGCGGGCGGCGGCCTGGTAGGCGTATTGGTACTTGAGGAGATTGACGGCTTCTTCGTCGAGATTGACGCCCGCTACCGTGCTGCGGGCTTCAACGGCCTGTTGCAGCACGGTTTCCTGCGACTGACCGTTAACCAGGATGCTTTTGGTCTGCGCGCCGATGTTGCTGACCAGTTGGGCATAGGCGACCTGGAAGGTGGATACGCCCTTCGCGCCGTCGCCGTTCATGGTGAGCGCGGTTTGCAGCGCGCCAATCTGCACGATGTTGCGCGCGTCCGCCGTGCCGCCGACATTTCTTTCCAGCGTGAATTCATCGCCATCGGCAGGGACGCCGGTAACATTGAAGGAAAAGCCATCGACCACGATGGTGTCGCCGCTTTGGTAGGGAATGGCGGTTGTGCCAGCCGGATAGGCAGTGGTGACGCCGCCGCTCTTGACCTGAATGCTGGAAGTCGGATCGAAACCTGTCAACTGGGGGCCGGTCGCGTCATAGCGTATCGTCTGCGGCAGATTGGTCATGAGGTAGCCCGCATCGACCACGCTGCCCGCGCTGATCACGGCGTTGCCGGTATTCGCCGCGCTGGCCGCGGTGCGAATCGGCATGGCGGCGGCGATGCGGCGCACGTCGGCGATGATGTCCTGATTGACGCTGATGTTGCGCGCGACCTCGCGGGTGGGTTGCAGCAGATAGGTATCGCCCGTCGCGTGTGTGCCGAGTGGGTCAAAATCCAGCGTCAGGCCATCGAAACTCAAGGGGACGCCGACCGTGCCGGTAATCACATTTTTGTCGGAAAGGCGCTTCACCTCATAGGTCGTGGCGCTGGTAAAGCGCACTTCGTAATCGCTGGTGGTGAGGTCGGTGTAGTAATTGCCGTTTTCCGACATTTGCGGCGGGTTGAAGGTGAGGAGCGCGTTGACGCCCGGATCGGCATTGTTGGCGTTGGCAATGGTTTTCGGGGCGCTCAGTTTGAAAAAATTTTCGACGAAGCCAGCCTCGCCCTTGATCGCGCCCAACAAATCCTGTCCAAGCTGTTGCTGGGCATTGACGGTGAGCGCGATGCTGGCAGCGACCTGTCCCAACGCATTGGCGGCCTGATCCAGTGATTCGCGGCGAAAGGCCAGCAGGCCGCCCAATATGCCGCCGTCCAGATAGGTTTCCGGCAATTCGGCCGCGCCGCCCTTGGCGGCGATCACCAGACGTTCCGGGTCGTATGTGGCGGGACGTGTTTCCAGTTCCATGACCGAGGTATTGACCACCAGCGCGTGACCGTTGCCGGCAAGCACCGTCAGGGAATTATCGGAGTCCAGATACGTATTGACCCGCACCAGCTTGTTGAGTTCGAGCACCAGTTGATCGCGTTGATCCAGCAGGTCGTTGGGCGGATGTCCGGTATTGCTCTGGGCGATGATTCTTTCATTGAGCTTGGCGATGTCGCGGCTGTAGGCGTTGATTTCGTTGACCACGTCCTTCAACTGGCTATTGGTCTCATCGTAAAGCTGGGTGAGGCGGTTACTCAGGGTTTGAAAACGGGTGACGAGCGCCTCCGCGCCGCTGGTCATGGATTGCCGCGCGGAAACCAGCGTGGGATTGGCGGCGACATCCTGCACCGCCTGAAAAAAGCTCGCCAGCACCGGAGAGAGACCGGCGTTCGGATCCGCCAGCAGGTTGTCGATGCGCGCAATCATCGCGTATTGGGCGTCCAGCTCACTGGAGCGGGTTTGCGCGTCATTGACCTGCTTGGTCAAAATGTCATCGTAGTAGCGCAGGATGGTGTTCACCCGCACGCCCTGACCAATCGCGCCGACGCCGGTCATCATCCCGCCATTGGTGACTTGCATGGCGGCCTGACGGCTGTAACCCGCCGTATTGACGTTGCTGATGTTGTGCTGCGTGACCGCCAGTCCCAACTGGGCGGCGTTCAGGGCGGTGATGCCCGTACCAAAAAGGCTCATGATGATTCTCCGGTTTCGCCGTTGTATTTACGGCGCGGGCAGGGATTTATTGAGCCGGGGTCAGCCGATCAACGCCTGTCTCAAGGTGGGGCCATTGATGATGGCCGAGAGTTTTTCCGCGTAGTTCGGGTCGCTGGCGTAGCCTGCCTGCTGCAACCTTCGAGCAAACTCCGTGCCATTCTGTGAACCAATCACGCCGCTGTAGCGCGGGTTCTGGCTCAAGAGGCGCGCGTAGTCGCTAAAGGCTTCGGCGTAGGAGTCGTAAGCGCGAAAACGCGCCTTTTGCGTGACGGGCGCGCCCGCCTCGTATTCTGTCGTCGTAATTTCCGCGCTTTTTCCCTGCCAGCTTTCCCCGGCTTTGATGCCGAAAAGATTGTAGGCGGGGCTGCCGTCGGCGTTTTTGATGTCGCGCTGTCCCCAACCGCTTTCCAGCGCCGCGTGGGCGATCAGGAATTGCGGCGGAATGCCGGTGTTGCGGCTGGCTTCCACAGCGTGCGGCCACATCTGGCGGACGAATTCTTTTGGCGTGGCGGCGGCGGTTGGCGCGTTCCCAATGGCGGCAGGCGCGACGCGTTGCGTTGAGACGCGCTCCAGCGCCGCCTGCAAATCAGGATTGCCAAACCCCCCCAAAGCGGCAAGCGGCAAATTTTCCCTCCGCGCGGCGGCAAGCGTTGCCGCCAGGGTGTTTTGCGCGGCGTCGGCAGGCGTATCGGCATTGGCGCCGTCCGCGCCATTGATGCGGCGGCGCAACTGCGTTTCCAGCATTTGCGCCAGACCGACGCTACCGGTGCGCGATAGATCCTGGGCGATCTGTTCATCGAGCATTCCGGTGAAAAAACGGCTGGCTTCATTGTCCATGAGACTGTCCTGATCGGTGGTGGCGCGCATGGATTTCAGCATCATCTGCAAAAACAGCGCCTCGAATTCCTGCGCCGCCGCTTTTACGCCCGCGTCCCGGTCGGTTTTGAATTTTGTCCGCAGGTCGCGGGCGCTCTGCACATCGGCGGCCAGCGAGGCGGCGTCGGTTTTGTCGATTGCCATCAGATGATTTCCAGTTCCGCGCGCAACGCGCCCGCCGCCTTCATCGCCTGCAAAATCGCCAGCAGGTCTTGCGGGTTCGCGCCCAGCGAATTCAGCGCCTTCACCACATCCGCCAGATTCGTTCCCGCGCGGATATTCAGGAGATTCGCGCCATCCACCGACAGGCGGGCGCTGGTCTGGCGGCTGATCAGGGTTTCCTCGCTTTCGACCACTACGGAAAGATTGCCGTGCGAAATGGCGCAGGCTTCGATTTCCACCTTCTGGTTCATCACCACCGAGCCGGTGCGCGGATTCATCACCACCTTGGCCAGCGCGGGCGCGGGCGTGAGTTCGATATTTTCCAGTCGTCCCATGAAGGCCACGCGCTCGCTCGGATTTTCCGGCGCGATGACGCGAAATTGCCGTCCATCCACCGCCTGCGCCACGTCCGCGCCCATTTCCCGATTGATCGCCTCCACTGCGCGTCGCGCCAGATCAAAATCCATGCGCGTCAGTTCATAGGTGACATACGGCCCCTGACCCAGCGTCATCTGCACCGCGCGTTCCACCGTCGCGCCCGCCGGAATGCGTCCGGCGGAAAGATGATTCACCTGGACGCTCGCGCCCGGCGCCGCCGCGCCCGCGCCGCCGACCACCAGATTGCCTTGCGCCATCGCGTAAATCTGTCCGTCCGCGCCTTTCAACGGCGTCATCAGCAGGGTGCCGCCGCGCAGGCTCTTGGCGTTGCCGATGGAAGACACCGTGACGTCAATCGTCTGCCCTGGACGCGCGAACGGCGGATGACTGGCGGTCACCATCACGGCGGCGACATTCTTCAACTGGATGCTGCGGATTTGATCCATCGGCATGTTCACGCCCATCTGCGCCAGCATGTTCAACACCGTCTGCGAAGTGAAAGGCGTTTGCGTCGTCTGGT
>JAIRZG010000186.1 GCA_031267345.1 Zoogloeaceae bacterium | reverse complement strand
ATCGCCTGCTGATCCTGGATGATTTTACCGATGCCGGAACCTTGCGCGATGGCCGCCATGCTTTCCAGCGTCGCCCGTTTTTCGTCATCGTCCTTTGCGCCCGCCAGTTTCGTTTGCAGTGCCTGATAGCCCTTGTCCTTTTCGACGCTGCGGGTGATCAGCGCGCCGAAGGCGTCGATGGAATTGATGCCTTTTCCCCGCGAATCCTGAAGGTATTTGGCAAGGTCGAGACCCATGACCTTTTTTACATCTGCCGCCGTGTCCTGCGAGTTGATTTTCCGGAGGATGTTGGTGACGTTGTTCCCGGCTTCGTCGCGTGTCCCCGCCGTAATCGCCGCCGCCTGATTCAGCGCGGCGATGGCGGCGAAGTCGCCGCGTCCGGACATGCCGGACATTTTCGCCGCCGCCATCTGTTGCGGCAGCCAGCGCGCCATGTCGCGCAATTCAAAGCCGCCCGCCTGTCCAGCGGAAATCGCCATGTTGAGGATATTCGGCAGTTCTTCCGCCGTAACGCCAAAACTCTGCATGGCGCGAATGCCGATATTCGCCAGTTCGCTCACCTCCGCGCCGGAGGCCGTCGCCGCCTTGACCAGCGTCGGCAGCATCTGCATGGCGTCACCCGAACCCACCGCGCCGGAGGCGATCAGGGCATCCAGGGCTTCCGCCGCGCTCTCGCGTGTGCCGCCGCCCTGTTTGACCGCGTTATTCACAGCGTCTTCCAGTTCCTTCATACCGATCCTGCGTCCGGCCAGATCGCGTTCGGCAAAGGCCGTGTTGGCCATTCCTGCCAGACGATAATCGTAGTCAATGGCCTTTTGGATCGGGTCCTTGATGGCATAGGCCGCCGCGCCAATGCCCGCGACGCCCGCCGCGCCGATTTTCAGCGCCCCCATCGCCTTTTGCTTTGCCGTGAGCCGTCCCATTTCGTTGGTGAGCTGCGTGACCCGTTGCCGTGTCTGCTCCGCCGCCCGCGCCTGTTCGCGCCAGGACAACGTGCCGGACGCCTTGAGACGATTGTAAGCCGCCTGTGTGCGCTGGATTTCCCGCTGAATCGCGTGTTCGGAGCGCATCCCCAGCCGTTCGCGCGCCTGCGACAAACGGGCAAAGGCGTTCTGTTGTTGCTGCGCGCCGCGCTCGGAGGCCGCCGCCGCTTTTGCCGCCGCGCGTTCCGTGGCGGTCGCGGTTCTCTGCGCGCCCTTTTGCGCGGCCTGCCGCGACCTTTCCAGACCTTGCGAGGCGTTATCGGCAAGGCGCAGGCGAATCTCAACGTCGGCGGAGGAAGTCATGTTCAGGAATCAGAGAGTCGGGTATCAGAACCATAGCGATCCGGATCCCCGCGCGTCATTAGGGAAATGTTTCCCACATCAATCAGGAGGACATCATGAAGAGATGCAACATCACGCTGACGGCATGGCAGAAGAAATACCAGCGCATCATCGCGTCGCGCGAGATTGACGATTCGACACGGCTTGAAAAGCGGCGCTACGCGAAGGCGCTGGTCAAGATCATTGGCGGCAGGAAGCAACTGAAAAAGGTGCGTCCCTTGCATATCGCGCGGGCAATTCGCGCGCTATGGAACAGCGGTCGGCAGATCGCGGCACGGCGGATGCTGGTCGTTGCGCGCGACTTGTTCGGCGAAGCGGTGATCAACGGCTATCTGCCGCAAAACCCGGCGCGGCACGTCAAGCCCTTATCCTGCCGCGTCCGGCGCGCGCGGCTTTCCTTTACCGCGTGGCAAAAAATTCAGGCGGCGCTGGAATGCGAAAAACAGCCGTGGCGACGGCAATTAGCGCTACTGGCGCTGGTGAGCGGGCAACGGCGCAGCGATCTGGTGCGGATGCGCTTTGCGGATGTCTGGAACGGACATCTGCACATCGAGCAGGCCAAGACTGGCGCGCGCATCGCCCTGCCGTTAAAACTGCGACTGAACGCAATCAACATGAGCCTCGCCGAAGTGATTGCCCGTTGCCGCGCCTATGCGCCCTTCGGCGACACCTTGCTGCGAAAAAGCACCGGCGGCGCGCTTTCGGCGTCCTCTCTAACGCTTGCCTTTACACGCGCGCGGGCAGGGCTGTTTTTCAGTTGGGAAAAAGATCGCGATGCCCCCAGTCTGCAAGAAACTCGTTCCCTTTCCGAACGCCTCTACAGTGCCCAGGGCATCGACACGCGAACCCTGCTCGGACATCGGCGGCAAGCGACGACCGACCTTTACCACGATGATCGCGGACTCGCCAGAGCAGAGGGACAGTGGCGGACGCTGGAAATCTGACCTCTGACCCCTGTCCGTCACGGCCTGATCCACAGCACCTCCGTTCGGCTCACCGGGCCGGAGGCGGCGGCGTAGTGTTTGCGGGTGAGGCGCTGCCAGTCGGTCAGCAGGTCGTCGTAGAGGTCGCTGGCGTAGCCGGTAATCATCACCCTGCCCTGGACGGCAGCGAGTTGCGCCAGCAACTGGACATGCTCGGCGTCGTTCATCTCGCAACGGTAGCGCGCGCCTTGGTCACGGGTGCTATGCACATACGGTGGATCGACGAAGAACAATGCATCATGGGTGTCCTGCACCCGAATCACGTCCTGCGCCGGCCGGTTTTCGATCAGCGCTCCCGCCAGACGACGGCAAACGCTGACCAGATGACGCGGATAGGTACTCCACTCGCTCGACTTGCTGTGTCCGCCATGCCGATGGCGGGCATCGGCGAAGGTGTTTTTACCTGAGTTGAACAGCGCCGTATGGTGAAAGCTCATGTAGGCGCGAATGATGGCGCGCTGGGCGCGAATCAGCGGATCGTCGGTGGATTGAAACGCGATCTCGAATTCCCGTCGAGCGTAGGGTGTGCGCTTTAAGAGCCGCACCAGACGCTGGCATTGTGCGGGTGATTGCAGGATGCGGAACAGGCCGACGATTTCGTCATCCAGATCGTTATAAACCTCAATCTTGCTGCGTGGCTTTCTGAGTAAAACCGAAGCTGCGCCGCCGAATGGTTCGACATAGACGCGATGTTTCGGCATGTGTTCGATGATCCAGGGCGCGATTGCCCACTTGCCACCGAAGTAACGTAGCGCGCTACGGGTGACGGATTTGTTGATTTCCATGCTGCACTCCATGAGTTTGGCGCTCACAATCGCTCAGGGGGTGAAGCTCATGGCCTGCAAAATGAAAACGGTTCATCGCCTTGCAGCGAGGGCATTTGATGGCGAGGCGGAGATAGTCCGCTTCCGCCAGCTTGCGGTTGCACCCACCGCAACGGATTTCTTCCACGCAAAACTCCTGTCGTGATAGCCTTCGCCCCGCTGTACGTGCAGCACGGCGCCTTGGCTGATCGCAGGGTTCTCTGCGGGAGGCGGCCATCGTCGGGGTTGCCGCCCCGTCGATGGTCGCGCCGTCTTTTAAATCTGGTACGCCGATGGCAAATGCTTGCGCGTCAGTTCCGCTTCAAAACAGAGTTCGCAGTGTTTTACCATGCGCCCGTCGCGTTGCTCGCGGTCGAAGAAAAACAGGGCATCGAGGAAGGCGTGGAATTTCGGGTAGTTCGCCCGCTTGCGCCAGGCGCGCGCCGACAGCGTTTCATCCGGTGTCCCGTACTCGCCATCCATGCGAATCAGGGTGCCAATGGCCTCATCCTGCGCGATAAGGAAGTTTTTGAAAATGCTCATGCTGTTCTCCGGTAGGTATGGGTTGCGTAGGGTTCAGATGACAGAGGACAGAAGACAGGGGACAGAAGGTTTGCGGCGCTCTCGCGCCGGTTGTCAAAACCACGAAGGCGCAGCCTTCCTAACTGACCGTCCTCTGTCTTCTGTCTTCTGTCTCCCGGTCCCTACAGGGCGGCTCCGGCGATGAAGAGTTCATCGAGTTGTGCGTCGGACAGCCCCATCTGCGCGGACAACGCGGCGAACAACGGGTTGTCGCGCCGCACTTCCTGTGCGAACTCCCACTCGATTTGCGCGGCTTTGCCTTCCACGCTCGCCATGCCCGCAATCGCCGCATTCACGGCATCGAGAAGCCCCGCGCCGAGCAAGGCCAATCGCGCCTGCCGCATGGTGACGGATTGCGGTACGCCGGGTTCCGGTTCCGGCTCTGCTTCGGGTTCTGGCGATGGCGGCGGGATGTCCTCGAAAAGCCACGCATCCCCGCCCCACTTTGCCCGCTGCTCCTGCGGAATCTCCGGCGGCGGCGCGTCGACCGCGTCTGCCGGAATCAGAAACACGCCGGGTTCCAGTGGCGAAAGGTCGGCGTTTACCGGGTGTATAAAGTAGCCGTCAGCGTCAAGCTGCGAGACCTGTTTTTGCGTCATGTCCGTGTTACCTCCTGTACGCAGTATCCCTGTTTCTCGATCTGCCATTAACCCGTGAAATATTTCTCTTCCTGAAACCGGAGCGACGGCCAGCACCGGCGACGCGGAAACCCGTGCGCGCAATGGCGTAGGGGCACGGCGCGCGTGCCCCTACAGGTTCCATGATGTTCCCCTGTCAGTACTTGATGCAGGGTAGAAGCGCAATATTGCGCGGTCGGGTTTCCGTGCCACCAGACGCCGCTGTTGCCAGAATCCCGGTTGTGGTTGCTACGACAGTCGAGCGCGGATACAGGGCGGTGCTGTTAGTGGACGTACTGTGATAGTAGGTAATGTTATGCGTGTGACTCCGAAAAGCATCGCCTTGCGCCGACCCGAACACCCTCCCCGCATCCTCCCCTCTGCCGCCATCCCAGCCGCGAATAAATTCGCCGCGCAAGTCAGGCAGGGCGAAAGTCGTCTCGTCGTCGCCCGACCCGAACGTCGTGCCGATGGCGGCGAACAGGTCGGCGTAGACTGCGCGCGACAGCAGCGCGCCGTTGCAGGCGAGGTAGCCTGCAGGGGATGTGGGCGCGGCAAACCAGAAGACGCTGCCTGTCGGGACGATGGTTTTCGCGTAGGCGGCAAGTCCGGCAGGATGCACCGCCATGTTGAGGCCAATGCCCGCCAAGGTTTCGGCAAGCGTGGCGAAGCGCAGGATACCTGCATCCTGTTCCGTAGCCTCATCCACTTGCAGCGCCGCCATGTCAAACTGGTTCCATCTGTTGGAAAACCAATAGAAGCCGTGGTTGTCGGAGAGCGTCGCGTAAAGGTCGAGGGTATGCACCTCCAGCGGGTTGATATTCCAGGCCAAACCGTCCCATTGCGCCATGCCGTGACCAAGCGCGTCATGCTCGGTCACGATGACGAAAGCGTTGATCGGCACATCCGTCAGCGCATTGAGCGCCTCCGTGTCATCGACGATTGTCCATACGTCACCCATGTAATGAATGGTCGAACCCTTGCGTGAGAAGGAATTGACCAGCGCCGTTCGCAGTTGGGCGTTGTCCGCCTTGTTCAGGGGGATGCCCGCCCATTCGAGAAAGTTGGCCAGCTCGAATTGCAGCGTGTTCATGAATGCCGCCGTGATCTCCGTCGGCGGGCGATGAGTTGCCGCGTCCTCGGCAACGAAGGTGTTGTTTACATGGCCAGCGCCGTCAATCAGGTGCATATGCTCCTCCTGTTCCTGTAATGTCCTCAAACCAGAGATAAACATGGGATTGCTGAAAATCGGACAGCGCGTCCCACAAGATTTTCGGGGCAGCCACGCCCTTGTAGTAGCGCACCAGCAGGATGTAGCGGGTGCGTTCTCCTTGCCACATCCGCGCCGCCGGATCGCGCCCGCTGCCGTCGCCGACATGCCGCCCTATTGTCATGGGCGCGAAAAGGTGCAGACATAAGACCAGCGGCGCTTCCCACGTTTCCTCCGGCGCGGCTTGCGACCACAACCGTTCGCCGACATGACTGCCGATGGCAAACGGCTTCCTCGGCAGGGCTTCTGTAATGCCCGCTGCCGCCAGCGCCGCTTCCGCCACGCGCTGGTACTCGCGGATATGCCAGCTTGAGAATTTCGGGCGATGGGTATCGACGGCATGGTCAAGCACACCGGGGATTCCCGATTCCAGCCGCGCGGGCTCTTCCGCCGTGGCGTGGAGCAGGCCGTGACCGACACCGCCCGCCTTCCATTCCCACGCCTTGCCAGGGGGCAGGAGTGCGGCAAGCGCAGAGGTGAATTCGGCGGGCGTGTGCGGTTGGATATTCATACCCATTCGATGCTGGACAGCGCCAGTACTTCGCCAGGACGCACGGCGATGTTGCCGAGAGGTTCGAGGCGGGTGTACTGGTTGGTGACGGTGGCGATGGCGGCGTCCAGTTCGGCGACGTTCAACACCGAGGTTTCGGATTTTTCCGCCAGCACGGCGGCGAGAATGGCGCGGCTGATGCGCTCACGGCTGGCGGCGTTATCTGCGACAGGCTCCAGATGCAGACGCACGTCCACCCGACGGATAACGGGCGCGGAAAGTCTCCAGTCCGCTGTCGCCGGAGCGGTGGCGGTCAGATAATCAGAGATGGCGGCGAGAACGCCGGGCGCGGGCATCCGGTTGATGTAGCCGTCGCAGACGGGATGCACCACCACCGTGCCCATGCCCAGCGCGTGGCGAAACACCAGGGCACCAGTCACGGCGGGATGCGCGGATTCGCACCAGTAGCGATAATCTTCATCGCGTCCGCCGCGCGCGCCGCGCACGGTCATGGCCTGCCATTCGTCCGCCACGCGCAGACGCCAGTCGTCCAGGGTTTCTTCCGCCGCGCCGCCGGTCAAGCCTTCCTCGCTCACCGTGAGGGTGTTGGCGATGCCGGGGAGCGGGTCGATCAGGGTGAGTTCAGCGCCAGCGGGCAGATTACTGTCTTCGCCGGTTTCCACGGCGATGAGGCCGATCAGCGCCGCGCCGGAATTCGCCATGAAGTTGGCGGCGCGCGCCCGGTAATTCAGTCCGTTCGACCCGCGCAGCACGGCGCCTTCAAAAATCACGCTGCCGGGCGAGCCGGAGGCCAGCGCCGCGCCGACGGCGGGACTGGCGGGCAGCCGCGCAACGCCATAAAGCGCCGCCCAGTCATAGAGGCGTTCCAGTTCGCAGGTCAAGGGGTTGCACTGGCGATCCACCCATTGCAAATGCCCGTGCAGCCCGTGACAGGCGCGCGCCCAGGCATGGGACAGCGGCCCGCGCAGCACGGCAGGCATGGCGGCAAGGTCGGCCTGGATGCGGGCGTCCAGTTCGTTGAGCGAGGGGCGGGGGTAGTCGGGCATCAGAGGTCAGGAATCAGCAAGCGGCGCACGGACAAGAAAGTTGCGCCCATTGTGCGACCCCGTAATCTCCAGATATACGCTGGAAATGTTTCCTGCTGGATTGCTGGCGCGGGCTTCCTGCACGTTGATATTGGTCAGCGCCGGTGCTTTGCTTTTCAGCGCCATCTCCACCTGCGCCACCGCCTCAAGGCGGGCATCGTCGGTCAGGGGCTGACGGCGCAGATGCCAGAGACCACTGCCCGCCTGTGGTTCTTTGTACCAGCCGCGCCGATCCCAGGGGTCATCGACCCGCTTCAATGGCGCTTCCCTGTCGGTAAACAGGATGCTGAAGACGAGCGTGGCGACAGCGGCGTCGGCGTCCTCATCGGCGGGGCCGTCAAACGCGAGGTCGAACTGGAGCCAGTCGGTTTGGATGAGCTTTAACATGGCGTCACATTCCCTGATTCGGTTCATCGGTCGGCCCGCCCGCGTCGTTTTCCGGGTGGGTGTGCGTGTTGTAAATGGCGCGCATGTCGCTCATTTCCCGACCATTGCCGTCGCAAAGGTCGCGGATTTCGCCGGTGACTTCCAGCACGGGCGCTTCCACGCGCACTTTTACGCCCGCCTTGAGGATTACGGTATCCGCAGCGTTGACCTCAATTGCGCCGCCGCGCCGGATGTGCACATGATTGCCTTCATCGTCGTGCAGCGCGACTTCGCCTTCCTGCAATTGCATGTTGTATTGTTTGTCGCCAATGACGATGGCCACGCCGTAGGAGCGGTCGCCGGAGGGGAACAGCAGATAGGTCTGCGCGCCGGGTTTCGGGCGGTACGAAAAACCATAGGGTTCCACACGGTCGATGTTGGGCAGCACCTCTTCATCCAGCACCCGCGCCTGCACCTTGCCGTGGCTCAACCATTTCGCCACGCCATGCGCGAACAGCAGTTGCAGACGCGCCCAGATCGGTTTTGCGTAACTCATGCGGACTGTCCTCTGTCTTCTGTCATCTGTCCTCTGACCCCCAGGCATCGCGGCGCATGACGGTCAGCGCGGTCACATGCCCGCCGCGATCATCCAGTTTGAACGCGCGGTCGCCGATCAGGAATACATCGTCGATACCCTCCTGCGGGATGGTCACGCGCACCTGCGTATTGATTGCCCACAAGCGCCAGAGATTGTCTGTCCGAAACCGCCAGCCTTGCACGGTGAGGTCGAGGCGGTGCGCGCGCGCCAGACGCCGATTCTTCTCCAGCTCCGCCCGCCGCTCGCAGCCGCCTTGCCCCTTGCCGTGCTTGTCCGCCACCATGTGCATTGGGCGAAAATAGGTCAGGCCGCCATCCGTAACCTTGCCCTTCAACGCCTTGTCGCCCGCGTAGTCGTAGCCTTTGACGCAGTACTCGGAAAAACGCAGCCGGTATTCATCGACCACTTCGTAATCCAGCAAATGCTCGCCGTAAACCAGCGCCGCCACGGGCGCGGCGCGGTCGGGCGCGGAGAGCATGAGGCCGCCGTCCGGCGTTGGATAAATCATGAGATTGGCGGCGCGCGCGGCGTTGATCAGCGCGTTCGCCGGGGCTTCGCACTGCATGGAAAATTCCGGTACGACCTTGGTTTCTCCCGCGACCTTCAACGGTACGTCAAAGGTCGCGCAAAGCCGTTTTGCGATTTCGGCCAGCGAGAGGCCGGAGAGCGTTTGCGAATACTGGCAATCCACCAGTTCACGCCCCAATGAGCGCCCTTCCAGCCGGATGTCGTGGCTTTCCTCGCTCACAGCGCGGGAAAAACTGTCGAGCCGCGTGGTGCTGACCAACTCGCCGTCGATCAGGACTTCAATGACGGTATTCGGCGTGATGCCCAGATTGTCGCCGCTGCCCGGCAGCGTCACGGAAAGCGACAGGGTATCGCAGAGATCATCCACCGAAGCGCGGATTTCCGCCCGTTGCCAGAAGCCGTAACGCTTGCCGTCAAAGCGGATTTCGACCGCCTCCGGATTTTCAAGTTCACCCAAAAGAAACTCCCTTCCTTGCCTTTATCCCAAAACAGAAGACAGAGGACAGAAGGTTTGCGGCGCTGGCGCGCCGATTGTCAAAACCACGAAGGCGAAGCCTTCGCTGATCGACTGTCCCCTGTCTTCTGTTCTCTGTCCTCTGATCAGGGGAGAGCAACCGTGTCAAGAGGTAGCGAGATTTTCCCAAGCCATTTTGCTTTTCATGAGAGCATTCAGGATGTTCATCCATAGACCGCCCCATTTACGAATAGAGGATGCCGGATGGCGTTGCGCTGCATGAATTTTTCTTCGCCGACGCCCAGGTTGTGCGCGATCAGCACGGCGGGCAGCGGCGTGACGATGCTGCGGGTCACGGATTGCCGTAAATCCTGATCCAGCAGTGCGGCAAGCACGGCGGCGCGCGCCGTAACCGCCGCCTGAAACACGCTGTCCGGCGCGGTTGGCAAAATGGCCGCCGTCGCCTTTTTGACCGCCGCCAGCGCCGTCGCCAGAGTGGTGTCTGTGGGGTAATCGCATATCGCCAGATGGAGCGTGGCGGCGACCATCAATCGTTGCTCCAGTTCATATTCGGTCTTGAGGTTGAATATCAACGCCGCGTCGGTGATATTCGCGCCCGTGAGCGTGACCGCCTTGCGACTTGTCCCTGCCGCCAGACCCACGCGCCCGACCACGCCCGCATGGTCGACGGCGGCAAGATCATCGCGCCCGCCCAGGCCCAGCGCGTTGGCAATTCCCCGGAAGGCGGCGGCGTAGGCTTGCGGAATCGCGGCGATGGCGGCGAGATCGCCTTTCACGCCCTGAATGACGTTCATCACCTGACTTGCCCAGGTGATCGGCAGGGTCGCCAGCGAGAGGATACGGCGCAGTCCTTCCAGGCGTTGCCGTAGGGCGGCGATGTAGCTCTGCGCGGCATCCGCGCTCATCGGCTCCAGTTTGAATTCCTCTTTCGCCACATCCGCCAGACGGCCTGCGGCGGCGCGCGCCGCGTCGCCCTTGTCGAGCGTCGGCTGCGGACTTTCGCCGCCGGGAACGAAGGAAACCTTGACGACGCAGTAGCCGCCCTTGTCGTTCGATTCGGCAAGCGACCATTCCCGCGCCCGCGCCCACAGGAGACCGAGCCAGGGATGCGTGAGCCATGCCGCGCCGGGTTCGGCGAGCAGCGCGAGGAATTCGTTGCGTTTGTAATCGTAGTCCGCGCCGATGAAGTAAGCGTTCACGCTCCAGTCCCATGCCTTGCCGCCCAGGTCTTCCACGTTGGGAATCTCCGACCCCGGATATTCATGCACTGCCAGCCGCCGCCCGCTCTTGGCGTCGTGACTGTCGGTAAGAAATTCAAAGTCCCGGAATCGGGCGCGGGACATGCGGTCTAGCCACATCGGGGATCAGGGATCAGGGTTCAGAAGACCCTACTCTATCGGTCATGATCGCCGCGAACCATGCGGGAAACGCTTCCCTGTAGGGGCGTCTCCCTTCCCCTTGAAGGGGAAGGGCCGGGGATGGGGTTCCGTAAAGAAGGCATTCCCCGCGGGACGAAACCCCATCCCCACCCCGACCCTCCTCTTCAAGGGGAGGGAGAGAAAACCTGTCGCGTTAAAGGCGAGACAGGGAAAGCATATAGGTACGTCCGTTTTTCTCGCGCCGGATGTCGCCACGTTTTTCAGCGTAATACAGGGTGAGGGGTTCTATCTCAGGGTGTTGCTTACACAAGGCGGACTGGAGGATGCCCGGCGCCTGGCGCAAGATTTCCCACAGCGTTGCTACCTGTGCCTCATGCCGACGAATGATTTCCCCGCGATCTTCCCAATCACCATCCCACTGTTCGGCTTGTGCTTGTTGACACAGGCGCAGTGCTTCCTCCGCTTCGCAAAATCCCCGCAAATAGCCTTTGCCAGTCAAATAATCGTAACCTGCATGAAACCCCGCGCTTCCCCACGACTGCCCATCCAGTTCAAACCATGCGCACCAAAAACCCTGGCGTGGAGAGATGCGGGTCTCGCAGATACGTTTGTGTTTGGCGGCAACCTCACCGGCAATGTCGGCCATTTGGCGCGCAAACCGCGCGGCTCTGGCGTGATCGTGTTCCCGCAAAGCCACGTCGATGCCATGACTCAAGCGGGCATGTTCATTCAAAACAGGCAAGCCGTAGTCCGTCATAAAATCATGCGGGATGTCGGAAAATTTTGTACAGCCACCATAATGTTCGCCAAGGTTGTCGCGCCTCTTCTTTGAAGACGCGCAGGCCAACCGTAGCCATCATGATCGCTATCGCCCAGGCAAGATATTCTTGTCCTGTAATGCGCTCAAAGACGGCTTGCCAGACAAAGCCTGCGCCAATCCCCAAGATACAAATGACGCCAAGCAGCACAAGCAGCCCGCTCAAGGCCAGATGCGCTACGAGCGAAATACTGATGCAGCCCGCCATACCGATTTTTGTTTGACGAGGTTCCGCAGGCGACTGGGTTTTTTCTGCCGCTTCTGCGGCAATCGCGCGCAGGGATACTTGTATGGCGTCCGGGCAGCGCAAGTAGTCCTCAATAAATTTCCTGATCTCTGGCGGATAGAGCGCGGCGCGCTTGTCGCGCGCCTCATCGTCTTCCTCGCTGCCGCGCATGATCCAGAAAATTTCCGCGCCCAGGGCAGAAATGCGATTCAGGTATTCGGAATCCGGTCGGGTCTCATCGTTTTCGTAGCGGCTCTGTGATCCCTTACCGATCCCACCCGCCTTTGCAAAATCTCTGGTGTTGTAACCCAGCCGGATGCGCTCCGAGCGCAAACGCTTCCCAACAGTAGATAACTCATTCATGAGATCGACGCCCCAATTTTGTTGACATTGCCCCAATAGTGGGGCAAAATACATTCACTGGCTTTTACAAAAGGAAGGATACCACCATGAGCACAGTAGATCGTAATGCCGTACTTCACGCCCTGCATCAGCGCGGCAGCAACCTCAAAAAATGGTGCGAGGCCGAAGGCTATGGCTACCGGAACGCGTCAAACGTCCTGCGTGGCATCTCCCGCGCCAATTTCGGGGCCGGTCGGGAAATCGCCGAGAAGCTCAACGCGTTGGTCGGGAGCACGTCATGAGCGAGACCATCGACCTTGACATCCTGGGCGGGACAGGGATTGTCGCCGCGCCGCTATCCACCGCTTCTCCTGCGCCGGAAAGCGGAGATCGTGATCTGGTTAACCAGTTGCTTGGCCAGGCGCAACTGGCGAGTGCATTTTCTGGATTTTGCCGAACGATTTCGGCATCCAAACTCGCCTTCGTCAAAGCAAACCGCTTGTATAAAGGGCTTGCCGGAAAAATGGCGCCGAACGGTTCGGCATTTAAGGGCACGTGGGAAGAATTCTGCGGGCTGCTCGGTATCTCAAAAGACAAGGCGGATCTCGATATTCAGAATCTTCAAGCCTTTGGGGAATCGGCGCTTGAGCGGATGTCGAGCATGGGCATTGGCTACCGCGAGTTGCGTCAATATCGCCGTCTGCCGGATGACGAGCGCGATGCTCTGGTTGAAGTGGCAGAGGCGGGCGACAAGGAAACCTTCCTTGAACTTGCCGAAAGCATCATCAGTAAACACGCCCGCGAAAAGGCGGCGCTGACCGAAGAACTGGCGGCGGCAGAGCGGCGCGGCAACAATCTGGACGCGCAGATCGAAGTCAGGGAGCGCGAGCTGAAGCATCTGCGCTCCAAAGCGCGCCTGACTGCCTTTGAGCCGCGCACGGAAGCGATACGCGCCGAATGTCTGGCCTTGCAGGGCGAGATTGAGTTACCTCTGGCAAGCCTGGTCAAGCTGTTGCGCGAGGAACTCGCCGACGTGAGTACGCGCGCCGAACCGTCCGGCGAAGCGAATATGCGCCTGGATGCCGCTTATCTGGCGCTGGCGGTTGCCGGGGCGCGCATCAACGGCGCGTTGGCCGCCGCGCAGGAGGAAGCCCGGCAGCGCGGCATTCCCCTGCCTGACCATATTACGGGTCAAAACGTATTGACGCCGGAAGAGGGAGAACGCTGGTTGCGGGATTACGCCACCCTGCAAAACACACACGAAGCCAAAAAGTTGTTGCGGCAGGAGGCGCGCGCCGCCGATCTGCCGCGTGGTCGTGGACGCCCCAAAGGTAAAAACAAGCCGGATGTCAAGGCGGAAAGCTGAAGGTCGGACATGCACAGCAACGTCATGATCAAATTCGCGCCGCCTGTAGATGATCGGCATAACGCCCTGCCTGCCGTCCTGCCCATTGGGAACGTCATCGCCCTGCGCCAGCGCGATCCCTGGCGCGAGGCGTCCGACAAGGCGCGGCAGACCGCCCTCGCCCGTGAAAGCGTAGTGGCTTGTGTACGCCGGTTTACCGATACGGGCGTGTCGCAAAACAATGCGATTGACCTGTTGCTGTTCCGTTTGCGGGAAGGCGCTCTGCCCCCGCACTTTGTCGGCTCGCTCAAGGCGAGCGCCAAGGCGGGGCGCGCCGCGCCCAGTCGCTCCGCCATTTGCGAATGGCTTGTCCAATACCGCGAAGGCGGCATCAATGCGCTTTTGCCGGAGCACAAAGGCAGGGTCGTGGAATCTGCGGCCTGGTGGGGACTGGCGCTGGAATATTTCAATCAGCCCTCAAAGCCGGACATGGCGGCCGTGCATCGGCGCATCGTCGAGGTCGATGGCATCCAGGTCAGCTACGAACAGGTGCGGCATTATCTCGCCTCCGTACCCGCCATGCTGGGGCGGCATTCCCCGGCGCGCATCGGCAGGAACCTCTACCGTCTCACCGAAAAAGCCTTCATTCGCCGCTCGACGCAAAACGCGCTGCCCGGCGATGTTTATGTGGCGGACGGCTATCGCGCCGACGTGTATCTGGCGCACCCGGTCACCGGCGATCTCTGGCGGCCGGAACTCACCGTCGCCATCGATCTCAAGAGTCGCGTCGTCGTCGGCTGGCGCGCTGACGAACACGAGGCGACCACCGCCGTGCAGAATATGTGGGCGGAATGTTTTGCGCGCTGGAATCATGTGCCGCCATTCATTTATATCGACAATGGCTCCGGCTACAAAAACAGGCTGATGAGTGACGAACTCACCGGGTTTTACGCCCGCGCCGGAGTACGGCAGATCATCCACGCCATTCCCGGCAATCCGCACGGCAAGGGCTGGGTGGAACGCTTTTTCCGCATCGTCAAGGATGATTTTCTGCGCTTGTGGAAGCCGCCCTTTTACTGCGGCACGGATGCTGTGCCGGAAGATTTGAATCGTGTCGTCCGTGAAATCAAGGCCGGACGCCTGACGCCGCCCTCCCTTGCCGAATTCGCCGCCGACTTCAACGCCTGGCTCAACCGCTACGCCGCGCGTCCGCATCCGGAGGATAAACACCTCACCCGCGCTGAGGTCTGGGGAGAACTCGCGCCCCTGCCGCCGACGCAGAGCGTCACCGAACTGAAGCGGCAGGCCGTCACGCTCACCGTGCGCCGCGCCAGCGTCAAACAGGGTCGCCGCGCATACGGACACCCTGATCTCCACGCCTTCAACGGACAAAAGCTGATCCTCGAATATGACTTGATGGACGATGCCATCGCCGTCATCCGCGATTTGCAAGGCCGCTGGATATGCGATGCCCGCCTGATTTCCGCCATCGACGCAATCGCGCCCAACCGCCTGGAAGAAAAGCGCATCGCCCGCGCCGAAGACGCCCTGAAGCGTCTGGAAAAGAAAATGGCGGAGCAACAGGCGCGCGCCGGACGGCTGCTCGACGCCGACGCGCTCGCCGACCAGGTCGTCGAACTCGACCACCCGCACACCCCCCCATCGCTGGACGTTTTGCCGCCGCCAGAAGGCGACGACGAAATCGACCTGTTCGGCCTTTAAGGCCATTCAAACCGCACCAAAAGGAGCATTGACCATGAGCACTACCACCGAAGCGCAAAAAACGCCCCAAGGGGCGCACAAGGCGGAAACCGCCATCTGGCCGGAGCATTACGCGCCGGAAGACATCAAGGCGATTGCCGTGATTCGCAACTGGATGAACGAACGCAACTACAGCCAGGCGGCGCTGGCGCGACTGGCGCGCATTTCCGGCTCCAGCCTGAACCAGATTTTAAAGGGCGTTTATCTCTCGCCGCCGCGAAAGCCGCTGACCGCCATCCGCTCCGCCATGCGCCACGCCGACGAATCTGTGGGCATTGCCGCGCCGGTGGAAACCAGCGTCTTCCGCCTGGGCGGCATCGCCTGCGACATGGCGCGGCGCTATCGCAACTTCGCCGTGTTCACCGGCTATGTCGGCACGGGCAAAACCTTCGCGGTCAAGCATTATGCGGCGAATCATCCGAACACTTATGTGATCGAGGCCAGCCCGACCATGACGCCGCAATCCCTGATCAAACAACTGGCGCGCATGGTGGCCGGACTGGAGAAGGGCAGCATCGCCAACAAGTTTGACGGCATCGTCGAAAACCTCGCCAACACCGACAGCCTGATCATCGTCGATGAAGCTGAAACCCTCACTCCGCACCAGTTACACACCATCCGCCGCATCCGCGACCTGGCCAACATCGGCATCGTGCTCTGCGGCACCGAGCATCTCTCCGGCCTGATCAAGCCGCTGCACGGGCAGTTCGACCAGATCCGGAGCCGCGCCGGATTCTGGCCGGAGACGGTTCATGCGATCACGGCGGAGGACGCGGCGGCGCTGACGCAATCCGCCTTCGGCGCGGAAGAGGTCGCCGAAGACGTGATCGCCCGCCTCCACGCCTACGCCAAAGGCAGCGCCCGGATGCTGGTGGAAGGTTTGATCGCCGCCATCCGCGAATTTCGCAAAGGCCGCCCGCTGGACGTGCGCCTGGTCGATGCCGTCGCCAGACAAGCCCTGTGCCTGTCGGGCAGGAGCGTCGCAAAGTGAAAATCTACTTTGCGCCGGTTCAGTTTGCTGAAAAGGCCAGGCAAAGCCAGGCCTTTTCAGAAGTAAAAGGAACGAAAACCCGTGCGGTCGGGGAGGGTTTTTCGTTGGGTTTAACGGGGTTTGAAGGCGGGCTTCGCCTGTCTTCAAACCACAAATGTTCCCGGACAAAAGTAGGTTTTTACTTTTGGTCGATTACCTGGACGATTAAAAAATGATCCACATCGCCATCCGCCAATTGACGCGAGAACTGCCACCGCGCGTCTTCCCGCCGCGCGTATTTCACAGCATTTACCGTCGCCGTCTGACCGCCGCCAACGAAGCCATCCGGCGGCTCAGAACGCTGGGCGTGAAGACGCTGCGCGTAGAAATCCCCGTTTTGCCGGGGGTAACCGAAATCGTGGTCGACAAAAACCCGCATTGCATCCTTGCGGAATTTGACGGGCACGTCACCGTTCAACGTTAACCCTCAAAAGGAGTAATCCCATGGCCAAAGCCAAAAAAACCGCCGCCGTCTATGTCTGCCAGTCAAAAGAGGAGACCATGACCGCCATCCGCGAACTGGGGGACGCCCAGCGCGAACTCACCCGTCTGGAGACGGCGGTCAACGACGCCATCGCGCGTATCGTCGAAGCGGAGAAAGACCGCATCGAAGCACTGAAGGCGCGGCGCGACACGCTCACCGAAGGCATCCAGATGTGGTGCGAGGCCAATCGCGCCCAACTTTGCGCCAACGGCGGCAAGACCGCCAACCTGATCACCGGCGAAGTCGCCTGGCGGCAGAACCCGCCGTCCGTGTCGGTACGCCAGGCGGACAAGGTAGTTGAAACTTTACGTGCCTTGAAGCTCGACCGTTTTTTGCGCGAAAAGATCGAGGTAAGCAAAGACGCCATCCTGGCCGACCCGAAAGCCGTCTCCGGCATCGCGGGCATCACCGTAGTCACTGGCGTCGAGACCTTCGCCGTTACGCCTTTCGAGGTGGAGGTGGTGGAATGACAACGGATAAAGAATTGGCGCCCTTCGCGGTCGGAAAATACGATGGCGTCCAGGTCTACACCATGGACGCCGCCGGCCGCATCCGGTTGGTCAAGACTTTCGATGCGGCGCAGTGTGAAGCGGCGCTCAAAGTACCCTACCTGCAAAAAGCCGTCGCCCGTGCCCTCCTGGCGCGGTTGAAGCGGATCGAGCGGGAGGCGGAATCATGAGCGATCTCCTGCAGCACTACCGCCAATTGCTGGGCATTGCCAAAAGCTGGGCGGTGAAGTCCCTGCCGGGCTGGAGTGACGAATGCCACCGCGACCTGTTGGCGCGGCATGGCGCGGTCGCCGTCAATGGGCGGGTATCCGCTGTCACGCTGACTGCCGGAGCAATCCGCGCGGCGCTGGACGATTACGAGCGGCGGGGCTGGCCACGTTCCAAAGGCCAGCGGACAGACGCTACAGGCCGGATGCGCGCAGTCAGTCCGCAGATCGCCCACATCGTCCGTCTCTGGGGCAAGCTGGGGCAGGCGGGCAAGGCGCAAAACGCCAGCCGTCCGGCGTTGCTCGCCTTTTGCGCGCGGCAAACCGCGCGCGAAGTCCCCGATCTGGACAGCCTGACCACGTCTGAGCGCCAGCGGATTATCGAAGCCTTGAAAAGCTGGCTCAACAGGGAACCGGGAAATGCCCGCGCCTGAAACGCTGCCCGGCGAGGAAACCCTGCTCCGAACGCTGCCGCCGGTGTTGCGCGCGGTGGTGCGGGCATTGGGGTTCAACCGCGCCTGGGAATGGCTGGAGCGGCATGGCGGCGTTTCCATCAACCTGCCCAACCATCGCACAGCGGCGCTGGAACTCACGCCGGATGAACTCATGCGCCTCCGGGAAACCCTTGCGCCGCATCTGGACGCCATGAACCGCGTCAGCCTGCCCAAAGCCGACAAGCTCTTCATCCGCGCGCGCAATGAGCAGATTCGCCGGGAGCGCCTGCGCATGAGCCTTTCCGCGCTGGCGAAAAGTTATCGCCTTTCCTCGCGCCAGATCGTGAACATCTGCCGCCTCGAAGCGGATAACGACCAGCCGCAATTGTTTTAATCAGGGCAGCTGATCAGAAGACAGGGGACAGAAGACAGAGGACAGAAGGTTTGCGGCGCTTCGCGCCGTTTGTAAAACGAACGAAGGCGAAGCCTTCGCTGATCGACTGTCCTCTGTCCTCTATCCTCTGATCAGAGGAAACGTTTCCCATCCTGACCTCAAATCCCCGCGCGGCAACAATGCGCCTCACTCATCCAGAGGACGCGCTCCATGCCGCAGCTCACCGCAGCCCTGATTATCGACCTTGCCGCCGCTGGCGAAATGCCGGAAGGCATGAACGCGCACATTTTTCCGGACGGCGCGTTCAAGGCCGAGGACGGGCGTCCGGCCTCCCTGACGCAAGGCGAACTCAAGGCGTGGCGCATGGACGCCGCCATCGCCGCCGCGCTGGTCGATGCCCTTGCCGCCAGCGGCAAGCCGATTCTTTACGACTACGAGCATAAATCCCTCTACGGCGACAGCCGCGCGGCGGGCTGGATCGACGCGCTGGCGCATGTTCCCGGTCGCGGCCTGTTCGCGCATGTGGACTGGACGCCGGACGCGGTGGAGGCGGTGGCGAAGAAGGTTTATCGCTATTCCTCGCCCTTTTTCTCTTTCGACCGTGACAACGGCGAAGTCTCGCGCCTTCTTTCCGTGGCGCTCACCAACACTCCGGCGCTGCCCGACCTGTCTGCGGTCGATTTGACGCGCCGTTTTTTACCCACCGAAAAGGAGGCCGAAATGGCTGACAAGGAAGATGTGGCCGCGCTGGTATCCGAGCGTGACGGCCTCAAGACAACGCTGGCGGCGCTGACGGCGGAACGCGACACCCTCAAAACCGAACGCGACGCCGCTACGACCCGTCTGGCGGAGATTGCCGCCGCCGAAGCCGCCAAAACCGCCGAGGCGGAAAAGGCCGAACACGCCGCCCTGATGACGGAGGTCAAGGAAAAAGGTCTGCTCGCGCCGGTGCATCACGACTGGGCGGCGGGTCTGGCGCTTTCCGCCCTGCGCGCCTTCGTCGAATCCGCCCGTCCGCTTGCCGCGCTCTCAAGGCAAACGGACGGCAAGGGCGATGCGCCCGCCGCCGTGCTTTCCCCTTCCGAGGCCGCCCTCTGTCAAAAAATGGGCGTCTCGCCGGAAGCTTTCATTGCCGCCAAAAAAGGAGTTTGAATCATGCCGCAAACCGTATTGACCCAGGCGCAGATCGACGCCCTCAAAACTTCGCTCATTGCCCGTTGGAACGCGGGGCTGAAGCTCACGCCCGATCATTGGAACAAGATTGCCCGGCTGATTCGCTCCAGCGGCAAGTCCAACACCTACGAATGGTTGAGCCAGTTCCCGGCGTTCCGCGAATGGGTCGGCGCGCGCCAGCACAAGGCGTTGAAAGAAACCGCCTATACCGTGGTCAACCGCAAGTTTGAAACCACGGTCGACGTGCAGCGCACCGATATGGAAGACGACAACATCGGCCAATACGGCGCGCTGGCCGAATCCGCCGGACAGTCCGCCTCCGATCTGAAAAACGACCTGGTGTTTCAGGCGCTCGCCGCTGGATTCGCCAGCACCTGCTACGACGGCCAGTACTTTTTTGACACCGACCACCCGGTCTATCCGAACGAGGATGGCAGCGGTGAGGCGGCGTCCGTTTCCAACGTGCTGGAGCTTGCCGTAGACGAAGACCCCGGCCCGATGTGGGCGCTGTTGTGCACCAAGCGCGCCGCGTCACCCCTGTATTTACAGGAGCGCATGGCCGCGCAATTCGACGCCATCACCACGCCGGACAACAGCAATGTTTTCAATCTGGATGTCTACAGCTTCGGCGGGCGCTGGCGCGGCGAGGCGGCCTACGGTTTCTGGCAATGCGCCATTGGCTCCAAAGCCGCGCTCAATGCGGAGAATTTCAATGCCGCCTACGCGCGCATGATGAAATTCGCGGCGGATGGCGGCAGAAAGCTGGGCATCGTTCCCGACCTCCTGATCACCGGCCCGGACAACATGGCCGCCGCCGAAGCCTTGCTGAAGGCGCAGCAAAACGCCGCCGGAGCCAGCAACACCAATTACAACAAGGTGGAACTGCTCATCACGCCGTGGATGTAACGAGAAACTCGCCCGACCGCCATCTCTCCCTTCCCCTTCAAGGGGAAGGGACGGGGATGGGGTTTGTCAATAACCGCAAACCAAGGGAATTCAGCATGTCCAAACTCAAAGTACGGGTCAATCCCAAATCTGGCGCGACGCGCTTTTACCGCTGCGGGTTTCACTTTACCGACGCATGGCAGGAAGTGGCGGTCGACGCCGCTACTGCCCGCCGTCTGACGGCGGAACAAATGCTTGCGGCGCAGGCAGTGGGGGATAATGCTCCCGCCGCGCCGACGCCGGACGCGCCAGGCAAACCCAAGGCCAGGGCGAAAAAGTAAATGTTCGCTACCCGCGCCGATCTGCTCGCCCGCGCCAACGCCCGTCGCCTGGCGCAACTGGCCGTGCCTGCCGATCATGATTTTCCGCTGGACGAAAAGGCGCTGCGCGCGGCCATCGAAGGCGGATATCCGTCGAATCAGCCGCCGGAAACGCAGGC
>JAIRZG010000176.1 GCA_031267345.1 Zoogloeaceae bacterium | reverse complement strand
TTCCGGGCAATTTCTGGCGGGCGAAAATATCGACGAAAAGCAGGAACCGGCTTCTCTCACCAAGCTGATGACCGCCTATCTGAGTTTTTCCGCTCTGCAACAAAAAACGCTGACACGGGAACAAAACATCCTTGTTTCCGAAAAAGCCTGGCGCACCGGCATGGAGGGTTCCTCAAGGATGTTCATTCGGGTCGGACGCAAGGTCTCCGTCGATGATCTTCTGAAAGGCATGATTGTGCAGTCGGGCAATGACGCTTCCGTGGCGCTGGCGGAAGCGGTTGCGGGCAGCGAAGAAGCCTTTGCCACGCTGATGAACCGCGAAGCCGAACGTCTGGGCATGAACAACACCCGTTTCAAGAATGCCAGCGGATTGTCCGCGCCAGAACACTTTTCCACGGCGCGCGATCTGGTAACGCTGACCACCGCCCTGATCCGCGATTTTCCCGAAGAATACGCGCGCTATTACGCCCTCCAGGAATTCCGCTACAACAACATCAGCCAGAAGAATCGCAATCCTCTGCTCTCCCGGACCGGCTCTGGCGTCGATGGCGTAAAAACCGGCTACACCGATGCGGCGGGCTGGTGCCTGATCGCTTCTGCCCTGCGCGGCGAACGACGACTTTTATCCGTCGTGCTAGGGGCGGAGAGCATGTCGGCGCGCGCTTCGGAATCCCTGAAACTCCTGAACTGGGGCTACCAGTTTTTTGACGCCATCAAACTCTACGAGGCTGAACAGTCCATTTCGGAATTCAAGGTCTGGAAAGGTTCCCGGGGCAAGGTCAAGGTCGGATTCCAAAGCCCTTTTTTCCTCTCCATTCCCAAAGGCTCCCGCGACAAACTCACCGCCTCGCTGCTTTCCCGCCAACCGCTCCTCGCGCCGGTGCACAAGGGACAGATTATCGGCACACTCAAATTTTCCCTGGAGGGCGAAAGTTACGGCGAATATCCGGTAGAAGCCTTGGAAGACGTGCCGCTGGGCAACTGGTTCTACCGCCTCATCGACACCCTGCGCCTCTGGTTTGCCTGACGAGTTTGCCTGATATGACGCCGGAAGAAACCCTTCCTTCGCTCCTCGAATACCCTTCTCCCTTCCCGCTGAAAGTCATGGGCGAAGCGGACGCGGAACTGGAGGCGCTAGTGCTGGATATCGTGCGCCGCCACGCCGCCGATTTCGCGCCCGCGCAGATGGAAAAACGTTTGAGTTCAGGGGGGCGTTACCTCTGCCTCACCTGCACCGTCACCGCTACCTCGCGCGCCATGCTCGATAACCTGTACCTCGAATTGAGCGCGCATCCGCGCATTCGTTACGTGCTCTGAATTCAGGATGGACATGCGTCTGCGCCATCTGGGGCAAACTGGTTATCTCGCCGCCTGGGAAGCCATGCGCGCCTTCACCCATGCCCGCGCTCCCGATACGCCCGACGAACTCTGGCTTACCGGGCATCCGCCCGTATTCACGCTGGGTGCGGCGGGCAAGCCCGAACACATTTTGCGCGATATGGGCATTCCTGTCGTGCAAAGCGATCGCGGCGGACAGGTGACTTACCACGGGCCGGGGCAACTGGTGGTTTATCTGTTACTGGATTTGCGCCGTCGACATCTGAAAGTGACGGAAATGGTGCACGGCGTGGAAGCCGCCATCATCCGCATGTTGGGCGACGCAGGATTGACAACCCATAGGCGCAAGGGTGCGCCGGGGGTTTATCTAGGCGCGGACGGCGGCGGCGCCAAAATCGCCGCGCTAGGGTTGAAGGTAAGTCGGGGCTGCACCTATCACGGGTTGAGCCTCAACGTGGACATGGACTTGACGCCTTTTGCCGCCATCCATCCCTGCGGCTATCCCGACCTTGCCGTCACCTGCACACGCGATCAGGGGCTGGCCTTCGATGTCGCCGAAGCGGGAGAACGTCTGGCGCGTCAGCTCGTGCGGGAATTTTCCGACAAGGAAAGCAACCATGCGTGAGCGCGGCGTCAAACAAAAGGGCGAACAAAAGACCGCGCGCGTCATCCCTCTCGTCTCGCAGGCAGGCCCGCATCTCAAAAAGCCCGACTGGATTCGCGTCAAGGCGGGCGACGCGACGGGAAATTTTGGCGCTGTCCGCAAGCTGTTGCGCGCGGGACAGTTGCACACCGTCTGCGAGGAAGCCGCCTGTCCGAACATGAGCGAATGCTTTGGTCGGGGCGTCGCCACCTTCATGATTCTGGGCGATATATGCACCCGCCGTTGTCCGTTCTGCGATGTCGGTCATGGTCTGCCGCTACCGCCGGACGCCGACGAACCCGCGCGTATCGCCCGATGCGTCGCCCAACTGAAGCTCAATTATGTGGTCATTACCAGCGTCGACCGCGACGATTTGAAAGATGGCGGCGCGGCGCATTTTGCCGCCGTGGTCGCCGCCCTGCGCACTGAAAATCCAGGGATTCAGGTCGAACTGCTGACGCCGGATTTTCGCGGGCGACTGGAAATCGCCCTTGAGCAACTCGGCAGCGCGTTGCCGGACGTGCTGAACCACAATCTGGAAACCGTCCCCCGCCTCTACCGCGCGGTGCGCCCCGGCGCGGATTACGCGCATTCGTTGAAGCTGTTGCGGGATTTCAAAACCCGCTACCCGCAGACGCCCACCAAGTCCGGCCTGATGGCGGGACTGGGCGAGACGGACGCGGAAATCCTTGCAGTGCTGCAAGACCTGCGCGCCCACGGCGTTGAACGCCTGACCATCGGTCAATACCTCGCCCCTTCCCGTCACCATCTGCCCGTGCAACGCTACGTCGCGCCGGAGACGTTCCGGATGTACGCCGCCGAAGCCGCCCGCCTGGGCTTCACTGCCGCCGCCTGCGCCCCGATGGTGCGCTCCAGTTATCGGGCGGATCAGGGATCAGAAAAAACCCTTGCGCCCACCGCGTAAGGTTTGCGTACTTTATCTGCGTCTTGATCCCGGTCTGATGCGGTAATATGCCTGACTTCTGTCACTTGTGTCGCATGGGTCACTTTCATGGAAGCGGAACTTGCCGGGGAATGCGCGGAGCGCGCGAAAATTTATCCGATACTGGAAAGCAATGCCCTGACCAAGGCGCTGGACGCTATCATCCACGCGGCGGAAGAAATTTTCCCCGACTGGCGCGCGGCCTTCTGGCTGTTTGACGAAAGCGGACAAAAATTCAGCCTGAAAACCGCGCCCGACATGGACAAGGCCTATCGTTCCGGACTGACGGGCGTACTGGAACACTACGGCTGCGCGGCGCACGCCCTGCGCCAGGATACGCCGATCTTTATCGACAATATCGCGCAGGCGGCGCAATGCGCCCGCTGTCCGCAGCGCGTGAAAATGCAAGCCTTGCAGCGCGGGACAGGTTGGCGGTCGTCGTGGTCGCAACCCCTGCCGCACGAGGGCAAGGCGCCGCTGGGCGTCATGAATCTCTATTCCCGTCTGGCGGACGCGCCGGACGCCGCCATGCAGGAAACGCTCCGGCAATTCGCCGCCGAAGCCAGTCGCGCCATTTTTTCCTTGCAGATGGCGCAACGGGTGCGCCAGACGGAAGTCATATTGGGACTGACGCATGACGGCATTCTCATCACCGATCTCATACCGCGCATCGTGTACGTAAACCCGGCCTGGTGCGACATCAGCGGCTACAGTCCGGAGGAAGCCAAAGGTAAAAATCCATCGCTGGTGAAATCCGGCGCGCAAAACGAAACCTTCTATCGGCAGATGTGGGCCGCGCTTGCCGCGAAAGGCGAGTGGCAGGGCGAGATTGTCAATCGTCACAAGAACGGTGGCGGCGCGCCGCACTTTTTGAGCATCCGCAGCGTTTGCGACCCGAAAGGCGCGCCAACGCATTACGTGGGCGTACTGACGGATTTATCGCGCCTGAAACAGAGCGAACACGAACGCGACCACGATCCCGTCACCCAACTTCCCAACCGCCGTCAGGCGCAGCAACGTCTGGAAGCCGCTCTCGAAGCCGCCGAACGCGACAGGCGCGGCGTTGGCCTGATGTGTATCGGGCTTGACCATTTCAAGACCATCAATGACAGCCTTGGTCATCAGACGGGCAACCATGTGTTGTATCTGCTGGCGCAACGCATTCAGGAACGGATGCGCGGCAAGGATACCCTGGCGCGTCTGGATGGCAGCGAATTCATGTTGATACAGGAACACGTCAAGCATCCGGATGAAGTGGCGTACATGGCGCAAATCGTGCTGGATATTCTCTGTCAGCCCATTACCGTTGATGGCGAACGTGAAATCAGCATCAACGCCTCGGTGGGCATCAGCCTGTATCCGGAGGACAGCAAAAACGCCAACGATCTGATGCAACACGCGGATACCGCCATGTATCACGCCCGCAATCAGGGGCGCAACACCTTCTGTTTTTACACCGCGCAACTGAGCCTGCAAATGCGCCAGCGCCTGCATCTGGAAACCCGAATGCGGCAGGCGCTGGAATGCCGCGAATTCCAGCTTTTTTACCAGCCGCAGGCGGATATGGTCAGCGGTCAAATCAACGGCGTGGAAGCCCTGATGCGCTGGAACAGTTCCGATTTTGACGTCATTCCACCTTCGGAATTCATTCCAGTCGCGGAGCAAAGCGGCCTGATTCTGCCGATGGGCGCATGGGCATTGAACGAAGCCTGTCGCCAAACCCGCGTCTGGCTGGACGAAGGTTTGCCGCCCATTACCACGGCGGTGAATGTTTCCGTGTATCAGTTCAAATCGAAAAATCTGGTCGCCGTGGTCGAAGCCGCTCTGCACGAGCACAACCTGCCCGCGCATTGCCTGGAAATCGAATTGACGGAAAGCGCCTTCTTCGACAACGCGGAAGAAGCCATCATCATCTGTCGGCAACTGCATGACATGGGTGTCCGGCTGGCGCTGGATGATTTCGGCACCGGGTATTCTTCGCTGGCGCATTTGTCGCGTCTGCCTTTTGACAAAATCAAGATCGATCAATCCTTCGTGCGCGACGTCACTTCCAATCCCACCAACGCCGCCATCGCCAGCGTCACCATTACCCTGGCGCAAAATCTGCACATGTCGGTGCTGGCGGAAGGCGTGGAAACCGCAGGCCAGCTTGATTTTCTGCGTCAGCGCGGTTGCGTCGCACTTCAGGGTTTTTTCTTCAGTCATCCGCTGGACGCAGAGGATTGCACCCGCTTCCTGCATGAAGCCCGACAACTGCCCGCCACGCCAAGCACGGAACTCCGGCAACGCACCCTGCTGCTGCTGGATGACGAACCCAATATCCTGCATTCCCTGCAAAGGCTGTTCCGTCCGGATGGTTACAAAATCCTTGCCACTACCGATCCCGGCGAAGCCTTTGATCTGCTGGCCCGCAACCGGGTGCAGGTCGTGATTTCCGACCAGCGTATGCCGGTAATGAGCGGCACGGAATTCCTGGCGCGGGTCAAGGACATCCATCCGGATACCATACGTATCGTGCTTTCCGGCTACTCCGAAATCGAGAGCATCACCCAAGCCATCAATCAGGGCGCCATCTACAAGTTTTTCACCAAACCCTGGGATGACAACCAACTGCGCGACAACATCCGCGAAGCCTTTACGGTGGCGGAGAAACTGGCGCGCTGACGACATCCTTCAGGGCAATCGCAGAATGCAGACCGTAAACTCGTACACACATGTTCGGAGACAGGTTTTCGCGGCGCTTCAAGGCGGCGGCAGTCAACATCACGGTCATATGCCCGATTTCACCTTCGCCTGAATCAGCTTGTCCATTTTTTGCAGAATTTCGATCATGCGTTTGTTTTCTTCCCAGATGTTGTGATCCATTTTCATCTTGCGGTAGGAAGCCATGACCAGCGGTAACAGGACGCTGTCGTAGAGGTGTTTCATCTCCTGCAAACTCTCGCCGAAGGCGGTGGTGTCCGGCGCGGCGATTTCGATTTTGGGCTGGATTTCTTTCAGGGTTCGGGCGAGCAGCGTCAGTCCTTTTTTCAGGGTTTGCGAGGTGTCGGATTGCGCGCGCAGGGCGTCGACGGCGCGGGAGACATCCAGCAGGGTGTTGGCGATTTTCTGGCTGCCGTCGGCGTCATCGCCGCCGAGTTTTTTACGGCGCACGTATTCATCACGGATTTCCTGCCAGCGCGCTTTTTCTTCTTTGCCCGGGCTGCCCAGAAGCTCCGCCAGCTTCAGGAGATTTTCTTCCGCGCCGGTGGTGAGCGTCTGCGCTTCGCCGCGATAGTGGTCGCGCAGGAGCGCGTCGAGTTCACCGTCGTCCATTAGCGGGGTAATGCGGGCGGCGAGCTTGGTCATGTTGCGGTAGCTGCCCTGCAACTTGAAGGGCGGCTCGATACGATAGGCGTCCTGTTGCGCGGCGGATTCGATGTAGGCGAGATTCACTTTCAGCAACAGGTCGCGGGCGCGGAAGAGGCGCTTCATCAGGGCGACGAGTTCGTTCAGTTCCGCCGCGCTGTAGCCGTGCGCGAAATCGGTGGCGGCGACGGCTTCGCCTTCGGCCATGCGCACGAGCCGGCGCACATCCTCCGGATCGCGCGAGGAGAGCGGCGCCAGCGCCGGGTTGGCGGTGAGGCTGTTTTCGATGTAGGAAAGGGAGAACAGCATCTCGCGCCCGGAAAGCACATCGCCCAGGTTGTAGATGTCGGCGCGGTTGGCGAGCATGTCGGGGATTTTGAACACTTCGCCGGATTCGGTGTAGGGGTTGCCTGCCATGACAATAGCAAAACGTTTGCCGCGCAGGTCGCAGGTCTGGGGTTCTCCGTTTCGCACGGCTTCGATGCGGCGGGTGCCGTCGGCCAGCGCGATGAATTTTTGCAGGAATTCGGGGTGCGTGTGCTGGATGTCGTCCAGATAGAGCATGACGTTGTTGCCCATCAGGAGACCGAGATTGAGCTTTTCCAGTTCCTGCCGCGCCGCGCTGTTGTTTGCGGCGGACGGGTCGAGCGAAGTGACGCCGTGGCCGAGCGCGGGGCAGTTTACGCGCACGAAGATCATGCCGAGGCGGTCAGCGATATATTCCATCAGCGTGGTCTTGCCGTAGCCGGGCGGGGAGATCAGCAGCAGCAGCCCCATGCGGTCGCTGCGGCTGGCTTCTCCGGTCGCGCCGATCTGTTTTGCGAGGTTGTCGCCGATGATGGGCAGATACACTTCGTCGATCAGGCGGTTGCGCACGAAGGAGGAAAGCGGTTTGGCCTGGAACTGGTCGGGTTTCAGGCGGCGCTTTTCGGCTTCCAGCAGGTTATGGCGCGCGGCCTGCATTTCCCGGAATCCGGGCGCGACGACTTCGACGTGATGCAGGTAGCGCCGCCAGGAATCGTGCAGGTTCAGGGCGAGTTCGCCATTGACGATGCGCGGATGTTCGCCCAGCAAGGCTTTGAGCGTACAGTCGAGATCGGCGTTGACCCGTTCGCGCGGGGCGGTGACGGCAAGGCGCGTGGCGGCGTCATCGACCCAGAGACGCCATTGCGGCGCTTGGCGGGCGACGGCGGCAACCCAGTCGCGCGCGAGCCG